>JBEIHL010000251.1:0-5702 GCA_040381375.1 Opitutaceae bacterium | reverse complement strand
TGTGCTCTCCCTATCTGACGTTGTGCGGCCCCACACCCCAGCGCTGTTCGTTCTCTTCCTTCGCGTCGTTGAGCCCGTCGACGGCATTGAAAATTTCCTCCGCCACCGTGAGCCCATTTGCGGTCGTGAGCGTGCCCACGTTGGCCTCCGGGTGTTTGGCCGCCAGCTCCAACCACTTCGCGATCGTGCCGTTCGCATCGTACGCGCCCGGATCCACCACAAACCGCCCGCTCGCGTCCTGCCGCACGCCCTGCACGAGCCGGTTCCCGTCCCGCTTCATGCCGTACCAGGCGGCAATTTCGTCCGCGACCTTTGTGCGCAGCGTGTCCGTGTAGGAATAGTTCGCCACCAGCCGCCAGTTGCGGGTGAGGTTCGCCGTCACGCGCGCCTCGTAGCCGTCCGACTCGTAGTCCGACGAAGCCGCCGTCGCCGGCGGGTTCAGAGCCGCCTCGATCGGCGCCCAGTTCGCCGCCGAATACGGCCGGCCCGCCCCCACCAGTGCGCTCTCCAGCGCGTCGGACACGCGGGTGTTGCGCCCGGACGCGCCCGCAAAACCGGTCGTGGTGATCTTGCCCTTTTCGACGGAGGTGAAGTAAACGACCTTCGCGTTCACCCGCCCCTTCAGGAGGTCGAAGCTCAGCCCGTAGTCCGAGCCGGTGCCCTTCGACGGCGGCGCGAGCGAGCCCGTGGGAAACGTCTTCCGCACGAACGACGGCACGCCTTGGTTGGTCGAGTAGTTCGCCACGAGCGAAACCCATGGCCGCACATGGTAAACCAGCCCCGCCGTGCCGGTGTAACCCGTCGCGCTCGTCGTCTGCGACTTGCTTCGGTCGCGATCCACGATGTCGCCCTTGATCGGATCGTTGTAGTAACCGAGTTCGATCACGTCGACCTGGTCCTGCCGGTAGCCGACCGTCGTCACGAGTTGGTTGTCGAGGAAGTGGCTCTGGATCACCCCGAGCACCGAGGTCGACTCCTGCTCACCCCCGCTGTTGTTCGCGCCCGCCACTTCGTTCGCAAAGACGAGCCCGTACTCCTGGCCGTCGAACCGGATGGTCTTGGGCAACTGCCGGTGATCGCCCACCCGATACGTGCCGTAATTTCCCTCGGTCAGGTAATTCCGCACCGTGATACGGTTGTTGGGATTGTTCGGCGTGTTGTTGTAGGGGCGGCCCGCGAAGGCCAGCCACGAGTTGGCGCGCACGTCGAACTGCTCCTGGGTCGAGACCATGCCCGCCACCCGGTGGCGGCCGAACCATTTCGATTTCGGGTCGAACGTGTACGAAGCCGAAAGGCGCGTCTCGGTCACCTCGCCGGAGTGCACATCCTCGCGCCAGTTGCCGTCGAAGTAGAGCCGGCCCGCGTAGGGATTCACCGGCCCGTTGACGCCCAGCGTGCGGTTCGCATCGCCGCGCAGGGTCGGGTCCGTGCCGACCATCAGCGTCACCTTCGCCGTCGTCCGCTGGTAGTTGTGCGCAAAGTTCACCGCCAGATTTCGCGTCACCTGCCAGTCGGCCGTCAGCGTCAGGTTCCGCAGGCTCTGCTCGCGCGTCATGCCGGGGCCGGCGGCGTTGATGTGCCGCGGGAAAATGCGCTCGTCATTCACGCGCAGGACGCCGGTCGTCACGCCCGGCGTTCCATCCGGCGCGCGCACCGCGGCATTGTTGTAGCTGCCGGTGAGAAACGTGCCCCGCGCGTCGAAGATCGTGCCGTCGTTCTCGATGAAGATCGCCCGCCGATTGAGGCCCGTCGCGGCCACTTCCCGCGTCGTCACCCCCAGCGCCTGCATCGCGGCCGTCGGCAGCGTGTTGTTCGGCGTGAAGGTCACCGCCGTCACGCCGCGCGCCTCTCGGTTGTCGTACCACGCCAGTGCTGCATCCGAGTCCACCGTCGAGCGGATCACCGCGTTGATGTCCCGGCCGATCTCGCCCATCGCCGTCAGGGTCAAGCGCCGGTGCGGCCGCACCGTCACCGAGGCGAAGATCCGCTCCTTGTCGTTGAACTCCCAGTCGCGCCAGCCGCCATTCTCCTGATCCAGGGCCGCAATCGATACGGCCACCTTGTCCTTGATCAGCACCTTGTTCGCGTGGAGTTCCGAGCGGTTGCGCGCCCACGAGCCGTGGCTGTAGCGCAATTGTCCCGTGTCGCGCGTGAATGCCGCGATCCGCGACGACTGATTGATCAGTCCGCCCGGTGCGCCGACGCCGAAGAGAATGCTGTTGGGCCCGCGGCTGTCTTCAATGCGACCCGCGCGATACGGATCGGTCGGCATGATGCTGGTGAAGTAATCCAGGCCGAGACTCGCGGTCAGCCCGCGGTTCAGAATGGACGGCGTCAGGCTCTGCGCGTTTACGACCGGATTTTGCTCCGACACCGACTGGTTCTCGTTCGTGTTCATCTCCGCATTCACGGTGTAGCGGAGCAATTCGCTGAGATCGGTGATCGCGGTGTCGTCGAGAAACTCCTGCGTGAACACCGAGATCGAACCAGCCGTGTCCCGGAGCTGCGTGTTGAGCCGGCTGCCGGCGAGCGTGTTTTCCGCCTGATAACCAAGATCGCGGTCGGTCTGCACGGTGAACGGACTCAGTTCAACCACGGCGCCCGTGGGCTGCGATTGAGCCACCGCCGTGGGCGACGCGGCCGGCGCCACCTGGGCCGGGAGCGAGGACAGGAGCAGAGCGGGCCAAGCGGCGCCGAGCACAGCCGCAGGGAGGGTGAAACGCAGGAGATTCATGGTGCAGGGGTTTGGCGTGGTTGAGACCGCAGGCGGACGATGCCACTCGTGCGCCCGCCGCCATGCAATGCGCTGCCGCGCGCAGGACAAGCGAGTATCCGAGATCGGAAACGAAAACGCGGCCGCGCGCCCCGGAGGGATCATCGCCACGGGCGCGCGATTGAGGCTGCCGGACCTACGTCGTGGAATCAGGTGGACGCGCGAACACGCGGCCCCTGATATCGTCCCGCCCGCGACCAGACGAAACCTGGCCGATCACCTGACTCGACCCGTCTGATGGAAACGTCTCTTCCCTCCGCTCCCCGCGCCGCCTGCCTTCGTTGGCTGGCGCTCCTGGTCGTGCTAACCGCCGGCTTCACGCCTGCGCGGGCGGCGGATGCCCCGGGGCACCTGCGGATCGACGCGGAGGCTGGACTGCAGGTCTTTCTCGACGGCCATCTCCGCGGTGCGACCACCGACGCGAAGGGCGGCCTGCTGCTCGAGAACGTTCCCGCGGGCGAGCATCGGTTGACGGTCGTGAAACGCGGATTCGCGCCCGACGAGCAGCCGCTCTTGGTGCGGTCCGGTTTCGTCACGGTTGCGGCGACCTTCGTCCTCGAACCGAGGTCGGACATGCCGGCACCGGCGCGAGATCCCCGCTCGAATCCGTTGCAGGCAATCGTCGAGGCGCGCGCCGAATTGAAGGTCGCCGAAAGCGCCCACGAAGCCGCGCGGTCGCCACCGCCGGCGGGAGCGGAACCTGCCGCCGCCTCCGCCGAGGTCCTCCGACAGGGCACGCTCCGGCTGCAGGCCGCGCGGGCCGCGCTCAATATCGCGCGCCGCCGTTTTACCGAAATCGAGGAAACGGTGAGCGCTCGCTTTCGTTCGGAGTATGCGGCGTTTCGCCGGCTGGGCCGCGAGCCGGGAGTTTCGGCGGAGCGCCGGCAGGCGGCTTGGCGCGAGTTCGCGACCGCGTGGCAGTTCGAACCCGGAGAGAGCCCCGCCACCCTGGTCTGGCGCCATCACCGGCCAGAAATCGCCCGCGGGAATCTGCTGATCCGAGTGTCCCCTTCCTGGCCCACTGAGTTGGGCGCGCCCGTTTTCCTCGTCGATGGCCGCAGCGTCTCGGCTTCGCTGGTCGCCGGCGGCGATGCGCGGACTTGGGAAATCGGGGCCCTGACCGCGACCCTCCACCGCTTGCGCATTGAGCATCCGGCCATCGAACCCGGCTCGGCGGAGTTCGTGATCCGCGATGGCATGGCGACATCACTCAATTGGACGCCCAGGTTCCTCGATCGCCGCCGGCCCTGACGCGACCCGTCGGCCAAGCCATCGACCACGGATGACACGGATTACACAGATAACGGCAGGATCGGTTTCTTCTGTATCCGTGCCATCGGTGTGATCCGTGGTTAAACTCCGGAAATCTCCATCTGTGGGTATAACTCAGGCCAAGTACGGAATCGTCATCGGCCCCTCGGGCAGCACCGCGATGGGCTGATCGGGGCCGATGCGGTCGAGCTCGGCGGCGACGCGGGCCGCGATGTCCGCCACGGGCTCCATGTGGGCGCGCCGGATGTCGTCGGGTGCGATCTGCGAATACACTCCCACCCTCGCGCGCACGAGAATCAGGGCGAGCAGTTGCACCTGCCACTGGTCCTCGACCGGCTCGGGCGCCTGGTTGATCGTGTCGAGCATCGCCTGCGCGGAGGCGTGCTCGAAGAGAAACCGTTTGAAGCTGCCATGCTCCGGAAATCCGTCGCCACACTCGGCGGCCGCGAGGATGAGGCCGCCATCGCTCACGACCTGCGCGGCGGCCGACATGCCCTTCACGGTCTGGTAGAGATTCTGGTCGAGCGGAAAACCGCTGTTCGACGTGATGACGATCGGAAAAGGCTGCGCACAGGCGACCATCGCCGTCTTCTTCGCAAACGCACAGCCGGCGTCGTGCGCGGCAATGACCTCGCCGCAAAAAAAGCCCGTAATGTCGCGCTGCCGGTTCTGCGTCACGTTGATCAGCATGTCCACGGGCAACAGTGCCCCGTTGGCCCGCACCTGGGCCTGGGTCGGGTTCTCCTTGAGATTGCCCCACGTGCTGCGCGGATCGCCGATGACCTGGGCCCGGTGGTAATGCTTGATCGAGTCGAGGTCGGCCACGGCGGGAAAGACGCCTTTGTACCCGCCGGAGAAGCCGGCCATGAAATGCGGCTCGATGAAGCCCATCACGATGCGGCGGTCCGCTTCGACGTATTCGCGATTCAGGTACACCGGTCGCCCGTCCGCCGTCCGGCCCGCCAGGGCGAGCGTGGCGGGGTCGCGGGAGTCGTGGTTGATCACCCGGTACCGGTCGAAGACCGTGTCGCCCACCATCTGCCGCAGCTCGGCGGGCGTGTTGGCGCGGTGGGAGCCGGTGCCGTTGATGATGACGAAATTCGCCGCGGGCACGTGATCGAGCTCGGCGAAGAGCCAGGGGAGCAGCCGTTCGCGCGGCAGCGGGCGCGTGTGGTCGGGGATCAGGATGGCCACGCGATCGGTGGCCTTGATCGTCTCGCGCAGCGGCGGCCGGCCGATGGGCCGACGCAGGGCGGCCTGGAACCCCGCCGCCTCGTCGGTGAGCCCGGGGACGAACCGAGGCTCAACCACCCGGACGTGGGTCGCCGGCAAGTCGAGCGCCAGACCGTCCCGGCCGTATTGCAGAACGACGCGTTTCATCGCACGACGCCACGATAGGTCCGCCGGCCGACCGTGACCAGCGCGTTTCACTCAAGAAAAGCCTGAAAGAACGGTCGTCCCTTCTCCGGACCGCCTCGGCGGGCATGCGACCACGTCGGGTCATCGTCCCCGGCAGGAGCGGCTTTTCGCCGCGACCGAACGTGAAACCGACCGTTCGGTCGCGGCGTGAAGGCGCTCGTACCACCCTCGCATCCAATTTTCCGTCGGACTTGCGAATGCGGGAAACGCTGGGAAACTGGCTTTCGCCCGTTCTTCC
>JBEIHL010000250.1:0-5708 GCA_040381375.1 Opitutaceae bacterium | reverse complement strand
GCGCGGCGATCGAGGCCGAGACCCGGCTCGATTCACGCCGCGCGCTCCAACTGCTCCTCGAAGCCGAGCGACTCAAGCCGGACGATGCGCTGATCCTGCGCAAGATCGCCCGGCAGTACTCGGATCTGGCGGTGGACCTTGCCGCCGCGGACGAGCAGCGTCAGACCGTGGAACGGGCCCTGGAGTATTCCCAGCGCGCCGTGACGGTCGATCCCTCCAACGCGGAGGGCGTCCTTTCGCTCGCGGTCTGCTACGGGAAATTGGCGTTCTACGGCAGCACCCGCGAAAAGGTCGAACTCTCCCGACTTGTCCGTCTCAAGGCCGAACGCGCCCTCGCCCTCGATTCCGACTATGCTTGGGCGCATCACTTGCTCGGACGCTGGCACTATGAGGTCAGCGATCTCGGAGCGATGGCTCGCTGGGCGGTTCGACTCATCTACGGCGGTCTGCCCGACGCCTCGACGGCCGACGCCGTTCGCCACCTGGAACGTGCCGTCGCTCTCGAACCCGCCCAGCTCCAACACCGGCTTGAGCTGGGTTTCGCCTACCTGGCGCACGGACAGAGGGAGGAAGCGCGGGCATCGTTCGAGGCGGGACTGAAGATGCCGTCGCTGGAGAAGCATGACGAGCCAGCGAAACTGCGTGCGCGCGCGGCGCTGGCGAAACTCTGACGAGGCGGAGCGGCCTCTCCGCAGGCCGCTGATTGGAGGGAATACGTCGCATCGGCCAGGATCGGACGTTTCTCAGCAGCCTGGGGACAGGCTGCTCCACCCTCTCAAAGCCGATAAAACGCTTCCGCATTCCGCACGTAGACGCGGTGCAGTTCATCCATCGAACATCCGCGGAGCGCGTTATCCAGTGTTGCCACCCAACGCGCATAGTCGGTCGCCTGCGCGCTCACCGGCCAGTCGCTGCCGAACATTACGCGATCCACGCCGAAGCAATCGACCGCATGGTCGAGATACGGCCGCAAATCCGCCGGCGTCCAGGCCGACCAATCCGCCTCGGTCACCAGCCCGCTCAGCTTGCAGCCCACGTTTTCCAGTTGGGCGAGTTCACGCAGTTCCGCGCGCCAGGGATCGAGCGCGCCGGACTTGATGTCGGGCTTGCCGATGTGATCGAGGACGAAACGGACGTCCGGACACTGGCGCACGAGCTTGATCACGCTGCTCAACTGACGGTGATAGATGCAGAGATCAAAACTGAGTCCGTGCCGGGCCAGGAGCTGCACGCCGCGCACGAACTCCGGCCGCACGCAGAATGCGTCGTCCTTCTCTTCCTGGAGCAAACGGCGAACCCCTTTCACCAACGGATTCGCCGCCAGCCGCTCCAAGGCGGGCTTGATCGCGGAGCCGTATTCCAACGCTGCCTGCGCCACGATGCCGCGTAACCGCGGCTCCTCCGCCGCGACGCCCGTTACCCAGTCAACCTCCGCCTGTGACTGGGTCGGGTCGCACTCGCACTGCACGAACACGAACTTCGCCACCGCCACCGGCCCGCACGCCCGGCGGTAATCCTGCGGCAGGTGACTCCGATTGAGCGCCGGCACCCCCGCCAGCCAACCGTAACGGAGCCGTTCGGGATCCCAAAGGTGCACATGCGAATCAACGAGGGGGAAGGACGGCATGGAAAATGGATTCAGGGTTTCCCGGAAAGAATGTCGCCTTAAAAATCCGCGGGCAGCTTTGGCCAAAAGATGCGCAGCCACGCCCGACCACGGAGGATAGACTCGGGGAAACTCCCCCACGTCATGAAAGCCAACATCGGATCCTACGACGCAGGCGTTCGGTTTCTCGCGGGTTGCGGCCTGCTGTTCTTTAGTGTGAACGGATTGGGCTGGTGGGCGCTGCTCGGCCTCGTCCCCATTCTCACGGCGGCAATCGGTTTCTGTCCGCTCTATTGCATCGTACGCGTCAACACCGCGCGTTGGGAAGACGAGCACGAACCTTCTCACCGGCATCCGCCCTCGGATCGCCTGTCGCATTCTTGAGCGGGTTGATGCGTTCGAAAACGGGAAAAGCTCGCCGTCCTGGGAGCGCCGAGCTCCAGCTCGGCTCACCGACACCAAGGGCCGAGCTGGAGCTCGGCGTTCCCAAGATGAGTCCTCTGACCTAACTCTGCGGTTCAAGAGTAAAGGGCGACCGGCGTCAGCTCATGGTTCCGCCAGCAACCGCTGCAATCCGGCTTCATCCAGCAACGGCACGCCCAGCGCCCGCGCCCGGTCGAGCTTGGCGCCGGGTTCGGCCCCGACCACGACATAGTCCGTCGAACGGCTGACGCTGGTCCCGACCCGCCCACCGGCCGCCTCGATTTCCGCCGTGGCCTGATTGCGCGACAGCGTCGGCAAGGTTCCCGTCAGCACGAACGTCTTTCCCTGCAACGTCGTCGCGGCGGGCGGTGGCGATGTCGCCGCCACCTCGAGCCGGACCAACTCGGCGATGAGGTCTTGAAAACGCGGTTCGGCCACCCCCGCGACCACCTGCGGGCCCTTTTCCGCCAGCCCCGCCAGACTGCCGCAGTGGCGCGCCAGCTCCTTCGCGGTCGTGGCCCCCACCTGCGGGATGCCGAGACCGTGGATCACGCGCCAGAGCTCCGCCCGTTTGCTCCGCTCGATCGCGGCCAGGAGCTGATCGACCGACCGTTCGTGATCGCGGCCGAGGCTCAGGAGGTCGGCGCGGCGCAGACGATACAGATCCGGAATCGCCGTCACCCAGCCCTGTCCCACCAGGGTGTCGACCATGGCCGGTCCCAAACCCTCGATGTCCACGGCGCGCTTGGACGCATAATGCTCGATCCGGCGGCGCAACTGTCCCGGACAAGCCGGCCCGGAACAACGGATCGCCACGGCATTCGGTTCACTCGTCGCCGGCGCAAAGCATTCCGGACAAACCGGGGGAAAAACGAACGGCCGTGACTCCGCCGACCGCTCGGCTCGGTTCACCCCGACAATGGCGGGAATGACGTCGCCCGCCTTTTCCAGATAGACCACGTCGCCCACCCGGATGTCCTTGCGGGCAATCTCCTCGCGGTTGTGCAGGGTGGCGCGCGCGACCGTCGATCCGCCCAAAGTCACGGGCTCAAGCTCCGCCACCGGCGTCAGCACCCCGGTCCGCCCGACCTGCAGGGTGATCGCCCGCACCCGCGTCTCCCGGCGCTCCGGTTCGAATTTGTACGCGACCGCCCAACGCGGCGCGGTGTCGCTTGCCCCCACCGTGCGTTGATCGGCGAAGGCGTTCAGTTTCACGACCGCGCCGTCGCTCGGAAAGGAGAACTCCGCCCGCGCCAGGCGAACCTGCTCGACTGCGTCGACCAGCATCGCGAAGCCGCGCGCCGGCCAGCTCGACGGGATTACGGGCAGGCCCCAGGTCACCAGCGCCATCTGCAGTTCGCGCTGCGACCCCGGCGCCGTCGCCGCCGGTTCAGCCGCCCCGAGCGCGAAGCACGCCACGCGCAGCCCGCGCCGCACGCTCTCCTGCGTGTCACGCTGCCGGACCGTGCCGGCGGCCAGCGCGCGCGGACTGGCATACCGCGGCTCGCCGGCCTCCTCTCGCTCGGCGTTGACGCGCGCGAATTCGGCCAGCGGCACGTAGATCTCGCCGCGGACCTCGAGACGCACCGGGGGCGCGACGCCCGAGGCGGCACGCAGCGTCCGCGGCAGGTTAGGGATCGTCGCGACGTTCGCCGTGATGTCTTCGCCCTCGATGCCATTGCCGCGCGTCACCGCGCGCAGCAGCCTTCCATTTTGGTAGGTGAGGCTGACGGCCAGCCCATCCAGCTTCGGCTCAACCACGTAGTCGATGTTGTCGCGGCCCAGTGCCGCGACGACACGCGCGTGAAAGCCCTGCAGATCGGCCGACGAGTAGGCTTTGGCCAGACTCAGCATGGGGATCTCATGGCGCGACGTCGCGAACCGGCCCGTGCGGTCATCGCCGATCGCGGGCAGCGGGGACGCGGCCCGGGCCGCCTCGGGATATCGCCGCTCCAACTCCTCCAGGTCCCGTCGCAACCGGTCGTAGGCAGCATCCGGGATCTCCGCCGTGGACTGCCGGTGGTAGAGGTCGTCGTGCCGCGCAATCTCCGACCGCAGCGCGGCGATCTGACCGCGGGCGTCGGGCGAGGGCTCGGCCGCGGTCCCGGCGGAAGAGAAAAAGGCGAGGAGGAGAAAACTGAATCGGACTTTCATGGCCCGGAGCGCAACGACCAGACCCGCAGCAGACGATAGCGCCGAAACCCCAAATCACGGCAGACTTGGTACCCGGACCCGTTCATGCCGCGGCTCAACGCTGCGGCCAAAGCAATCGGACGAGAGGATAAACCGGATTTACAGGATGGAAAACGAGCGAGGCCGGGAGGGGCGGCGCATTCGATTCAACGGTCTCTCCCTCCTGTCCATCCTGCCCATCCTGTACCAAGAATCAGAGCTCCCCACGGTAACTGAAATCGTCTCAAACTTGCCTCCGATCACAGCGCGTCGTGTCGGAGCATACCGAGAGCTTGAATCCGGAGATTGCCTCCCCTGCCCTCGCTGCGTCCTGCTGTGGAAAACCTCCCCTCATGAATGACCGGAAGCATCCCCGCCTGTCCCTCGCCCTGCCCCGGCTCGCCCTGCTGTGCGGCGCACTCCTGGGTTGTCTCCGAGCCGCGGATACGCCCGGTTTTGAGGATCTCCTCAAGATCGACGTCCATTCGCACGTCTTCGAGGACGTGCCCGCGCTCAACGATCTCCTGCTCCGGATAAACGTGCGCACGATCAACGTCTGCAACAACGGCACCGACGCACACCTCGAGCGCATGCACGCGATCGCGGTCGAGCAATACCGCCGGCACCCGACGCTCTTTCCGTTTTCCTCCACGTTCGACCTGCAGCGGCGCCACGAGCCGGGCTACGCGCGCGACGTGATCGCGTTTCTCGACCGCACGTTTGCGCAGGGCGCGGTCGGCGTGAAGATCTGGAAAGAGGTCGGCATCGACATCAAGGACCGGAACGGGAAGTTCATCCTGCCCGACGATCCGATCTTCGACCCCATCTACGCGCACCTGGCTCAACGCGGCAAACCGCTGCATGCGCACCTCGCCGAGCCGATCGACGCCTGGCGGCCGCTCGACCCGGACAGCAACCACTACAGCTACTATTCCACCAACCCGCAGTGGCACTTGTACGGGAAATCCGAATACCCGAGCCACGCCGCCATCATCGCCGCCCGCGACCACATCATGCGGAAGCATCCGACGCTCGTCGTGCTCGGCGCGCACATCGGCAGCCTCGAGCACGATCTCGAAGGCGTCGCGGAACGCCTCGAGCGGTATCCGAATTTCCACGTCGAGGTCGCCGCCCGAACCCGCAACCTCACGCGCCACCCGAGCGAAAAGGTGCGGGCGCTGTTCCTGAAGTACCCCGACCGCATCCTCTACGGCGTCGACATGTCGTGGAAGCCCTACACCCGCAGCACGCCGCCCACGCCGGCCCAGCGCGAAGGCCACGTGCGGACGCTGGAGCTCCGCTACCGCGCCGACTACGACTACTACGCCGGCCGGGGCATGGTCACCTACAGCAATCGTCCGGTCGAGGCGCTCAACCTGCCGCGCGAGGTCCTGGAGAAATTCTACCACGGCAACGCCCGCCGGCTGTTCAAGCTCGACGCCGCCTGGGCCGGACCGCGCTGACCCGTCCCAGGAGCGGCGGGGGACCCCCCCGGGAGGGAAAAGAG
>JBEIHL010000249.1:0-5709 GCA_040381375.1 Opitutaceae bacterium | reverse complement strand
CGTTTACCTCGGGCTCGGCCTGCTCGGCTGGCTTCCCGCGGCCATCTCCGTGAAGGTGCACAGCTACTGGGTCGGTTTCCTCGTCAACACGACCTTCATGCTCGTGGCGTACGTGGTCGCGTGCGTGCGGCGGCCAGACGCGCGCGACCTGCGCGGGCTCACGGTCTGGACGCCGGACTCGGCGGCCGCCAAGCCGGGGTCGCGCTGATCGGCACCCTTGGGAGCGCGGACGCCCTCGTCCGCATCGGTTCGGTCGGAATGCGGACGAGGGCCTCCGCGCTCCCAAGGGTGGCTCTTACTCAGCGCCCCGCCACCGTCACGGTGGCTGTGGTAGGAACGGCCCCACAGAGTTCAATGGCCGCCTTGGCCAGAGAGCCGGCGGCGCCGCTGCCCTGTTGCACGACCGAACCGGGGGAACCTGAGGCGGGCAGGACCGTGGCGCCGATGCTGCGGAGATCGCGCACCTCGAGCAGCGCGACGCCAGTGCCGGTCGCGCCGGATACCACGGCGGTATAGTTGCCCGGGGGCAACACGAGCACGAGGGCGGACTCGACGGGGTTGGCGGGCAGGCCCGGGATCGACGCCAGTTCGCTGCCAGCCGCAATCGTACCAATGTCTTCGTTGACGGCGATCTGGCGTCCGCCCGCATCGAAGATCTGGAGGCGGGGATTCGCGAGCGTACCCGTGACCCCGAACGCCGACAGCGACGGCCCCTTGGCGGAGATGAGGGTCCGCATGGGCTCGGGCCCGTTGATGGTGATGCCCTGAATCAGCACCTGGTCTCCGGTACCGACGAAGCCCCGGACCGACATATCCGAAAAGCGGGTGCCGCTCACTTCGTCCGAAGCCCAGACCTGGCCGCGCAATTCTCCCCCGGTGAACGCAGCGCTATGAAAGTTGAGATATAGTCCGCCGAGCAGGAGCGCATAGGGATCGATGTTGCCTGCAGGAATATCGAACGTCCCCGCGATGTGGCCGTTGGCGCTGCTGTACCCGCCGGCATTGGCATTGGTTCCCAGGCCCAGCACCACCGGTCCGCTGCGGCCGGGTATCTCCGCATGAAGGTGGGAGTTCGTGAAGGTGTTGTTGAAATTGAAGAGCGACAGCCGGAGCCGGATCGTATGCGAAGCCGGATCGTAGAACATGATCGCGCCGCCGATGTCATTCAGGCCGGAAAAATTCACGTTGGGGAACGCCGCCTGCTCCTGGGCGACGTCCATGTTGGAGTACAGCCGCTTGGGTCGCGGCACCAATTGACCGCGGATTTCGCCTCCCGGGAACTGCGCGGAGTGGAGATTGTAGTAGGCTTCGCCGCGAATGAGCCGCCGGCGGTCGCCGCCGTAGGTCAGGCCGCGAAACGTGGCGCGCAGGGCGTTGCCGGTACGAGAGTAGGCCGCATCGGGCCCTAGATTTGTCACCACGGGACCGTTGGTGCCCGCGGCCGCCTCATGGACATGCGAAGCGGTGGCGGTGTTGGCCAGCCCGTTGATGGTCACGATCAAATCGAACGTGTTGTTCGCGACATCGTAGAGCATGATCGCGCTGCCCGTGGCGGTCGAGGCGTTGGCCGGGACCTCCTGGGCCGCGTTGATGGTCGCGCGCAGTTCAAGGACTTGGGCGAAAGCAGGGCCAGCCAAGGCGTACAGCACGCCGGCGAGTAACAGTCCACGAGCAGAGGGAATTTTCATGGGGAGGAAACAAAAAAACAAATTCGAGTCCAATCGATCGGCACGCCCAAAAGGGTAACAACATGGTCAGGAAAGCGACCCGATTCGGCGCCGCGATTTCCGCATCGGAAACGGCCGGTTTGGTTTGAACTTTCCTCGGACCCGATTGAGTTATGCCGCTCCATGATCGTCCGTTGCGCCCCACCCGCCCTGATCGCCCTCACGGCCCTGCTCGTGTCCTGCAGCAAGCCGGAGGTGGAAACGTATCGAGTTTCCAAGGACACGACGGCCCCGGCCGCCGCCGCCCGGCCCGAATCGTCCCACCCGGCGATGCCGTCCGCAGCCAACGCCCCCGCGGCGCCCGCCCAGGGTGGCGGATCCGAGATGGCCAACACGCCAGTCGCGACCGCGAGCGGTCCTGGGCTGACGTGGACAGCTCCGGCCCACTGGAAGGCGAAGGCCGGGTCGGCGATGCGCAAGGGCAGTTATGCGATCGCCGGCGATGGCGGCGAGGCCGACCTGGCGATCACCGCATTTCCTGGCGACGTCGGCGGTGACCTCGCCAACTTGAACCGCTGGCGCGGTCAGATCCAGTTGCCCCCGGTCGCACCGGCGGAATTCGAAGCCAGTCGCCAGCGGCTTGAGCGCAACGGTCTGCAGATAACGGTCGTCGACATCGTCGGCACCGGTGCCAGCGCCCAGCGGATCCTCGGCGCGATGATTCCCTATGGTGGCGCGACCTGGTTCGTGAAGCTGATGGGGCCCGACGCCCTCGTCGCGAAGGAAAAGGCCGCGTTCACCGCGTTCCTCGATACCGTCAAAGCCACGCCCGCCGCGAAGTAAGCCGACCGCGCTCCCCGCATGAACGACACGCTTCGCCAATTCCGCGACTTCTTCGTCTCCCTCCGACTCACGGTCGTGCTGCTGGTATTCGGCATGATCCTCGTCTTCGCCGCGACGATCGACCAGGTGCACCTCGGCATCTGGGCGATCCAGGAGAAGTGGTTTCGCAGCCTGATCGTGCTGCAGGAAGTTCGCGGCGTGCCGGTGCCGATCTTCCCGGGCGGGTACATGATCGGCGGATTCCTGCTGATCAACCTCATCGCGGCGCACGTCTACCGGTTCAAGCTCACCTGGAAAAAGGCGGGCATCCATCTCACCCACATCGGCCTCATCCTCCTCCTGGTCGGCGAGCTGTTCACCGGCCTCTGGCAGGAGGACTTCAGCATGCGGCTCGTGCAGGGCCAGCCGAAGAATTATTCGGAGAGCTTTCATGACAACGAGCTCGCGATCATCGACACGACGGATCCGAAGTTCGAAGACGTCGTCGTCATACCCGAACCCACGATCGCCCGCCGCGAGACGATCCAACACGGCAAGCTGCCGTTCCGGATCGCGATCAAGGACTACTACCCCAACTCCGCGCTGCGCAATCCGCCCGATCCGGGCGCAGCGGCGATCCCGGGACTTAACCCAACGACGGCGCCGTTCACCACCCAGAACAATCGCAACGTGCCGGTCGCCGCCCAGGCGGCCCCGATGACTTTCAAGCAGAACGAACGCAACCTGCCCACGGCGTACGTCGAGCTCATCGGTCCCGACCGACCCATCGGCACCTGGATGGTCAACGCCGACCCGCGCATCCCGGCCCAGAGCTTCGAGTACGGCGGCCGCACCTACACCATCGCGCTGCGGTTCACGCGCGCGTACAAGCCGTTCACGCTGACGCTGCTGAAGTTCAGCCATGATCGCTACGCCGGCACGGAAATCCCGAAGAACTTCTCCAGCCGGATCAAGCTGGAGACCCCGAATGGCCGCGACGACCGCGAGGTGCTCATTTACATGAACAACCCGCTGCGCTACGACGGACTCACGTTCTATCAGGCCAGCTTCGAGCCCGATAATCCCAACGTCACGATCCTGCAGGTCGTCCGCAACCCGAGTTGGCTGTTCCCCTACATCGCCTGCACCTTGATGACCCTCGGGCTGCTGTGGCAGTTCTGTCTGCACCTCTTTGCCTTCGTCGCCCGGCGTCGCCTCCCCCGCCCCTCCTTCGCATGAAGAAGTACCTCTCCCTCCTCGCCCTTCTTCTGGCCGTCGGCTACGTCGCCGGCTCGCTCCGCACGCCTAAGAATCCCTCGGCCTTCGACGTCGTCGGTTTCAGCAAGCTCCCGGTGCTGGTGAACGGCCGGATCAAGCCGATCGACACCGTGGCCCGCAGTTCCCTGCTGCAATTGCAGGGCCGGCAGACCGTCACGACCCCGGACGAGCGCTCCCTGCTGCCGATCGAATGGCTGCTCGACGTCGTGTTCCGTCCCGAATTGGCGGATACGTACCAGACCTTCGAGATCGTCGATCCCGACGTGCTTGCGCTGATCGATCTCAAGGCCGAGGATGGCGCGGGCGAGAAACGTTTTTCGCTGCGGCAGATCCAACCCAAAATTTCCGAGGTGCAGCGCCAGATGCAGCTTGCGCAGCCCGTCGATCCCCAGGCGCGCAGCCGCTTCCAACGGGCGATCGTCCAGCTCTATGGCAATCTCGTCCACTACCAGCGCCTGCGCCACGCCCTTGTGGCGCCGAACCGCACCGACTTCCTCGGCGACCTGCTGAAGTTCCAGGACAACGTTGCCGCCGGCGTGGCCGCCGTGCGCGCTAAGCAGGCCAACCAACCCCACGACGAGGCCGCCGCGAAGGCCATGACCGATATCGGCGAGCAGTTTGTGATCATGGCGGAGTCGACCAACCTGCTCGTTATTCCGCCCGATGCCGACAACAACGACCCGACCGCGTGGCGTCCGGCCGGCGGCGCCTTGCTCGAGACGTTCCGCACCGGCCGCGTCAACGCCAGTGCGCTGGCCTACGCCGGCTTCGCGCATGCCTGGCGCAACGAAAAATCCGAGCAGTTCAACAAGCTCATCGACCTTTTCCGCGCCGACCTTTCCAAGCGTTACGAAGAGGCGCTGAAGAAGTCCGACATCGAGGCGCGCTTCAACGCCGCCCAGCCCTTCTACCGCAGCTCGATCCTGTACGGACTCGCCCTCTTCATCGGGCTTTTCTCGTGGCTGGCCTGGCCCGACACGCTCGGGCGCTCCGCCTTCTGGCTAGTCGCCGTGGCCTGGGTGCTCTGCACCGCCGGCATCGCCACGCGCATGTGGCTCGAAGGCCGGCCCCCCGTCACGAATCTCTATTCGTCGGCGCTCTTCGTCGGGTGGGGCTCCGCGGGGCTTTGCCTGATCCTCGAAAAATTCTTCCGCAACGCGATCGCCAGCGTGGCCGCCGGCTCAATCGGCGTCGCCACGCTCGTCATCGCCCATCATCTTTCGCTCAGCGGTGACACGATGGAGATGATGCGCGCCGTGCTGGACTCCAACTTCTGGCTCGCGACGCACGTCATCGTCGTCACCGCCGGCTACTCGGCCACCTTCCTCGCCGGTTTCCTCGCCATCATCTACATTCTCCGCGGGCTCTTCACGCGCACGCTGGATCGCGGCTCGGCCGATGCCCTCACCCGCATGGTGTATGGGATTGTTTGCTTCGCGACGCTGTTCAGCTTCGTCGGCACGATCCTCGGCGGCATCTGGGCGGACCAATCCTGGGGCCGCTTCTGGGGTTGGGATCCGAAAGAGAACGGCGCCCTCATCATCGTCATCTGGAACGCAGTCATCCTGCACGCCCGCTGGGGCGGCCTGATCAAGCAGCGCGGCCTGATGGCACTGACCGTCGGCGGCAACATCGCCACCGCGTGGAGCTGGTTCGGCACAAACATGCTCGGCGTGGGTCTGCACAGTTACGGATTCACCGATTCCGCCTTCGTCTCACTCACCGGCTTCGCCATTTCGCAGATCCTGATCATCGCCCTCGCGAACATTCCCCTGCGCAAGTGGCGCAGCTACGAGGCGATGACGGAACGCCCGGCGCCCACCGCCCCGCGCGCCACTAAGAGTACCGAAACCGAAGAGTACCAAGAGTACCGAAACGAAGCACCGGCAGAGCCGATGCCTGCGTGCGCGGAGGTGCTCGCGCAGGTCACTGAGAGCCGACT
>JBEIHL010000248.1:0-5726 GCA_040381375.1 Opitutaceae bacterium | reverse complement strand
GCTCCCAGGAGATGACCCCCCGCGGTTCGGATTGGACGCCCGCCGCCGGCTCCCTCAGGTTGCCGGCGTTCTCACGCCAACCTTCATGCCGGAAAAACGCCGCGCCATCTGGTCCTGGGCCCTGATCGACTGGGCCAACTCTGCTTTCGCCATCGTGGTGATGACGGCGTTTTTCCCTGCGTTCTTCAAAAAGTACTGGGCGGACGTGCCGGAAATGACGGCGGAGCGCAGCACGTTTTACCTCTCGCTGTCGCTGTCGGGTTCGAGCCTGGTCGTCGCCCTGCTCGCCCCGCTGCTCGGGTCGATCGCCGACCAGGGTAATTGGAAGCGAAAGTTCCTGATCTTTTTCACGCTCCTGGGCGCCGCCGCGACCGCGCTGCTGCCGCTGGCGTCGCAGGGCCAGTTCGTGCTGGCGGGCGTGTTGTTCGCCGTCGCGTCGATTGGGTTTTCGGGCAACAACATGTTTACCGATGCCCTGCTGACCGACGTCGCGGATGCGCGCAGCTTCGACCGGGTGTCGTCGTTGGGTTACGCGCTGGGCTACGTCGGCAGCGGTGGCCTGTTCGTGCTCTGCGCGGCCGCCATCGGCAATCCGGCGGCTTTCGGCCTGGCGGGACCCGTCGCCGCGATGCAGCTCGCGTTCTGGGTGACGGCAGGCTGGTGGATCGTCTTCACGGTGCCGGCGATGATCTGGGTGCGGGAATCAGCGGGGACGCCGTCCGCCGGGAGCGGTTCGGTGCTGACGCGCGGCTTCCGGCAGTTCGTGGCCACGTTCCGGGAGATTCGGAACGACCGTCGGATCCTCCTCTTCCTCGCGGCCTACATTCTCTACATCGATGGCGTGAATACGGTGATCAAGCTGGCCACGGACTTCGGCCTGGCGATCGGGCTCGACCAGGGTGCGTTGATGAAGGCGCTCGTCGTCACCCAGTTCGTCGCGTTTCCGGCCGCGATCCTGTTTGGCCGCATCGGCGAAAAGTGGGGCGCGAAACGCGGCATAATGATCGGCATCGTGGTGTACGCCGGCGTGTGCCTCTTCGCCACGCGGATGAATTCCGAACGCGAGTTCTTCATCATGGCGGGGGTGGTCGGGCTGGTCCAGGGAGGCGTCCAGGCGCTGAGCCGCTCGTATTTCGCCAGCCTCATCCCGGCGGAGAAGGGCGGAGAGTATTTCGGCTTCTACAACATGCTCGGCAGGTTCGCCGCCATTTTGGGCCCGCTGCTGATGGGCGTCACCGCGCTCGTCACCGACTCCCGGACCTCGATTCTTTCCCTCTTGCTGCTCTTCGCCGGCGGCATGTGGGTCCTGAGCAAGGTTCGGGACCCCGCACCGGCGCCGGCTACCTGATGCGATGAACGTCTTGCCCTGGCTTGTCCTACCCGCGGCGTACCTGCTCGGCGGCTTTTCCCCCGGCTATTGGCTGGTCCGCCTGCGCACCGGAGCCGACGTGCGCACGCAGGGCAGCGGCGCGACGGGAGCGACCAACTCGGCGCGTCTGCTCGGCAAGGGCGGATTTGCGCTGGTGCTCCTGCTCGACGCCGTGAAGGGCGCCCTGGCGGTGTTCGTCGCCCGCGCCGCCGGCCTGACCGGAGGCTGGGAGTTCGCCGCCGGCACCGCGGTTGTGGCCGGGCACGTCTGGCCGGTGCAGTTGCGATTTCGCGGCGGCCGCGGGCTCGGTCCGCTGCTGGGGGCGTGGCTGGCGCTCGCGCCGCTGGCGATCGGCGTTTGCCTGGTGGTCGCCGGCGTGGGCTGGGCGATTTCGAAACGCCGGATCTGGTCGGGGCTGTTCGGCACGTTGTTGCTGCCGGTGACGACCTGGTGGGTGACTCGTAACCTAAACGCCACGGCTTGCGCTGCGATGGCCTTCTGCATCATCACCTTTGCCCATCGGTCCCATTTTCGCCCCGCCGCCACCCCTTCAGGTTCCGCCTGAGCCGGCATTCCCTGCCCATTTTGCTGTCCCATGAAACCCCCGTCCCCTGAACTTAGGATCAAGATCGCCACGGAAACGTGGGAGTTCGAGCAGATCCACCGGCTCAACTACCGCACCTTCGTCGAGGAGATCCCGCAGCACGCGCCCAACCCGGATGGCCAGTTGGTCGACCGATTCCACGCCGAAAACACCTACCTCATCGTGCTGCGCGACCGCGAGGTCGTGGGCATGATGGCGATCCGGGGCAAGCGGCCCTTTTCGCTCGACAGCAAAGTCCCCGATCTCGATTCCCATCTGCCGGCCGGCCGCAAACCCGTGGAGTGCCGGCTGCTCGCAATCATCCCGGAGTTTCGTAAGACTGCGGTCTTCGTGTCGCTCTTCGAACACGCCGTCCGCAAGTGCCTCGACGACGGCTTCGACCTTTCCGTGCTTTCGGGCACGACGCGGCAGATCAAACTTTACCGCCACTTGGGCTGCGTGCCGTTCGGGCCGCTCGTCGGAACCCCGGGAGCGCAGTATCAGCCGATGTACCTGACCTGCGAGGCGTTTGGCCGCACGCTGGAGAAGAGCGCCGCCTTCCGGGACGCGTTCAGCGGCGAGATGCCCGCTCCCCGCCCACTGAATCTCCTGCCCGGGCCCGTGCTGACCACGACGGAGGTGCGGTCCGCCTTCGCCGCGCCGGCGATCTCCCACCGCAGTCCGGCCTTTCTCGATCAGCTCAACTACGTGCGCTCCGCATTGTGCGAACTGACCGGCGCCCGCAACGTCCAGGTGCTGGCCGGCTCGGGCTCGCTCGGCACCGGGGTCGTCGCCGCCCAGCTCGCGCTGCACGAGAGCACAGGTCTGGTGTTGTCCAACGGCGAGTTCGGCGAACGCATCGCGGCCGAGGCGCGCCGGGCCCGCCTGACGTTCGACTGGCTGCAACTGCGCTGGGGCGACGTGTTTGACCTGGAACAGGTCCGGACGTTCGCCGCCCGCGTGCCGCGCGGAGGGTGGATTTGGTGCGTGCACCACGAGACGTCCACCAGCGTGCTCAACCCGCTCGAGGAGCTCAAACAGATCGCCGCCGACCACGGCCTCCGCATCTGCGTCGACTGCATCAGCTCGCTGGGCGCGATCCCGGTCGATCTCCGCGGCGTGCACCTGGCGACCGGCACCAGCGGCAAGGGCCTGGGGGCGTTTCCCGGGCTCTCCCTGGTTTTCCACGACTATTCGCCGAACCCCGAGCCGGACCGCATTCCCAGCTACATCGATCTCGGGCACTGGGCGGCGCACGCCAGTTCGCCTCACACCCATTCGTCGAACCTCGTCGCGGCCCTCGCGGCCGGGGTGAAGCAGGTGACGTCCGAACGCATGCGCCGGATCGATGAGAACGGCCGCTGGCTGCGCGCGGCGCTGCAGGCGCGGGGCTTCTCGCTGATTGCGCCGGAGTCGGAGTCCTGCGTCGCCGGGATCACGTTCTTCCCCGACGAAACCAGCAGCGCGGCGCAACTCGGCGAGGAACTCGAGCGCCGCGGCTTCCTGCTCAACTTCCGTAGCGGGCATCTGCGCAGCCGCAATCTGATCCAGCTCTCGCTGCTCGGCGACCCGCCCCGCGCCGACCTCGAACGCTTCCTGCACGCGGTCAACGTGGTCCACGGTCGCGCCGTGGGCGCCACGGTCCGGGCGTAGCGCGACCTACGTTCCGCCAGCGTGGCCTGCCACTGGCATCGGTTAAGCTTTCAGCTCCACGTCGGTGTTGCGCCCACGCCCCACTCCGCTTTCTTCCCCTCGCATGCTCCCCACCCGCCACGTCCTCACCGCGGCCGTCTTCGCGTCGCTGTCCACGTTTGCCTTCGGTCAGGCCGCCCGACCCACCGGCAAGATCAACGAAATCTACACCCAGCTCTGCGCCAACTGCCACGGCAAGAACCTCGAGGGCGGCCAGGCCCAGTCCATGCTCGACGACGTCTGGGTCGCCGGCGGAGACGAGGAGAGCCTCGCCAAGAGCATTCGCCAGGGCTTTCCCGACAAGGGCATGCCAGCGTGGGGGGCCGCGATTCCCGAAAAGGAAATCCGCGCCATGGTCATTTACATTCTGGAGCAGCGCGAAAAAGCGAAGCGCGAGCAGACCGACTTCCTGAAGCCGCTTCCGGCGACGACCGTCAACAGCCAGCTCCACGGGTACCGTTTCGACACCTGGGTCGATAACGTGAAGGAGCCGTACTCGCTCGCGTTCCTCTCCGACCGACTCGCGGTCATGACGGAGAAAACCGGCAACGCCTACGTCGTCGAGAACGGCCAGCTCGCCGAGAAACCGATCTCTGGCCTGCCGACGGTAGACACCAAGGGTCAGGCGGGGCTCTACGATGTCGTCCCGCACCCGAATTACGCGCGCAACGGCTGGCTGTATTTCGCGTACAGCGACCTGCAGAAAAACGCCCAGGGCGAAGACGTGAGCATGACGCGCATCGTCCGCGGCAAGCTGAAGGACGGCGCGTTCGTCGACCAGCAGACGGTTTATCAGGCCAAACCCGAACACTACATCAAGGCGGGCGGCGTGCATTTCGGCGGCCGCATCGCGTTCGACAAGCAGGGCTATCTGTTCTTCACCATCGGCGAACGCGGCCAGCGCGACCAAGCTCAGAGCATCGAGCGCCCCACCGGCAAAGTGCACCGCATCCACGACGACGGCCGCATCCCGGCCGACAATCCCTTCGTGAAGACGCCCAACGCGCTCCCGAGCGTCTGGAGTCTAGGCCACCGCAACCCGCAGGGCCTCGCGTTTCATCCGGTCACCGGCCAGCTCTTCGACGCCGAACACGGT
Organism: Opitutaceae bacterium; assembly: GCA_040381375.1. GTDB lineage: Bacteria > Verrucomicrobiota > Verrucomicrobiia > Opitutales > Opitutaceae > ER46. Next base: position 986 of record JBEIHL010000248.1, on the reverse strand, counting down.
CCGCGCGGCGGCGATGAACTCAACCGGGTCGAGAAGGGCCGCAACTACGGCTGGCCCGTCATCACCTACGGCATGGAGTACAACGGCACCGCCATCACCGACATCACCCACAAGGACGGCATGGAGCAGCCGCTCGCCTACTGGGTGCCCTCGATCGCGCCGTGCGGCATGAATTTCTACACCGGCAAACAGTTCCCGAATTGGCAGAATCAGCTTTTCCTCGCCGCGCTCGCCGGCCAGGAGCTGCGCCGCATCGAGCTCAAGGACGGCAAGGTCGTCGCGCAGGAGATCATCTTCAAGAACCTCGGCCGCATCCGCCACGTCGTCGCCGGCCCGGACGGAGCCATCTACACCATGCTGCCGACCCGCATCGCCCGCCTCACCGTGGCGAAGTAGCGGCCGCCGAGGCCAAGCCATTCAATCCGGTGGCCCACGGAACACACGGAGTACACGGAAGCGAAGTAGCCTTCCGTGTGTTCCGTGGGCCGACGAGCCGGTCGCGGCGTAAAGCCTCTCCTCCATTGCCAAACCCGTTCGCTCCGCGTTGCCTTCTGGGCCGGCGGTCGCTTGGCTCGACCGGTGCTTCTGCTGCTCGCCTTTGCCCCGTTGTTCCTCGTATTCGAGGTCTGGCAGCTCGTGCTCAGCGAACGCTACCTCGGGATCAAGCAGATCGCCCGGGGGGCCGATCCGCGCCAGCTCGGCCTACGCGAGACCACGGCGTTTTTCTGGAGCATGCTCATCATCGGCTACTGGTTCTGGCTGCTGCTGCTGCTCACGTTTGCCTTCAGCCGGGCGCACGGCATCGGGCTCCTGCTCGTATCGATGATCGGCTTCTCCCTGCGCCGCGGCGCGCGCTTCAAGTGGCTCCTCGTGATCCTCACCTTCGAAGGCGCGATTCGCGTCGGCCTCCTGCTCTCACTCTGCGCGATGGCGTGGCGGAAGCTGGGGTGAGATTCTTATACCGATAGCCCCAAGCTTTTGGACTT
>JBEIHL010000247.1:0-5730 GCA_040381375.1 Opitutaceae bacterium | reverse complement strand
CGCGCTGAAGGCCACGGCAAGCAGAAATAGCGGGGCCCAAAAAAGATCGTCTTCCCAGTCGCAAAACTGCGGCGCGGGTTCGAGGCTGCCGGTCGCTCCTGGGAGCTTGACTCCGCCAACGGCCGCGTAATCCGGGTCACCTTCCGCCCGCGGCAAAGAACCCCCTCCCACATGAAAATCGCCCTGACTGCGCTTACCGGCATGCTCCTCGGCAGCGCCGCGCTCGCCCCGCTGAACATTCGGGCCGCGACGCCGCGGCCACCGAATGTCGTGGTCATTCTCACCGATGACCAGGGCTTCGCCGACATCAGTTTCAATCCGCAGCACCCGAAGGAGGTCTCGACGCCCCACCTCGATGCGCTTGCCCGCGAAGGCGTGTGGTTCAGCCAGGCCTATATCACCGGCAACGTCTGCTCGCCCACGCGCGCGGCGCTGCTCACCGGTCGCTACCAGCAGCGGGCGGGCGTGTACACGGCGGGCGAAGGCGGCCGCGGCATGGCGCAGTCGGAGAAAATTTTCCCCCGCTTCCTGAAGCCCGCCGGCTACACCACCGCCGCCTATGGCAAGTGGCACCTCGGCCTGACCATAGCGCAAAGCCCGGTCGGCCGCGGATTCGATCATTGGTACGGCTTCCTCGGCCGCGGCGGGCACGACTACTTCGACCTCGCGCAGAAGGACCCGGACGTGGGCCCGATGTACCGGGACGGCAGGGAAATCAAGGATACGGGCTACCTGACGACGCGCCTGACGGAGGAGGCGGTGGCGTTCATCAAGCAGCAGAAAGCGCAGCCCTTCTATATTCATCTCGCCTACAATGCGGTTCATTCGCCTGCCCAGGCGCCTGCGGAAGACATCGCGCGCTTCAAGCAACAGTTTCCGGACCTCACCCCCGCGCGCGCCATCTTGATGGCCATGCTTTACCATCTCGATCTCGGCGTCGGCCAAGTCGTGGACATGTTGAAGCAGGCAGGCGTGTGGGAAAACACCCTGCTGTTCTTCCTGACCGACAACGGCGGCTCGAAGGCGATGAGTGCCGTGAACACTCCCCTGCGCGGCGCCAAGCAGCAGAACTACGAGGGCGGCATCCGCACTCCGTTCATCGCCTGCTGGCCCGCCGGCTTCAAGGGTGGCCGCACGATCGACACGCCCATCACGGCGCTCGACATTTTGCCGACCGCTCTCGAGGCCGCCGGCGTCGCGCTGCCGACGGACCGGCCGCTCGACGGCAAGAGCCTGCTGCCGCTGCTGACCGGGAAAACGGCGCAGCACATCGATACGTTCTATTGGAGCGAGGGTGGCGAAGTCGGAGGGTTTGCCGTCCGCTCCGGCGACTGGAAGCTCGTGCAGCAGCGCGGGCAGCCGAAGGTCGAACTATTCAACCTCGCCACCGACCCCGCCGAGTCGACCGACGTGGCGTCACAGCATGCGGCCAAGGTCGCCGAGCTGACGAAGCGCTACGACACGTGGCTCGACCAGATGGCCGAGCCGATGAGTGGCGCCCCGAAGCGCCCCGGCGCGGCAGACGCGGGCAGCAAGAAGAAATCCAAACAGGACAAACAGAAGGCCCGCGAGGAAGGCCGGGCGAAGAAAAAGAACGAGGACTGACCCGCCGCCGGAAGCGCGTTTCGCCAATTGACCCTTGGCCTCGCTGCGCACGATGGCAGCAGCCGGTGCCTCGGCTGCATGGACTTCAAGATCCTCCAGAAACTGCGGTTCTTTCTCGCGTCGGCGTTTCCCGTGCTCACGCGTCTGCCGCCGATGTCCGCCAAGGCTCACGCCTGGCTGGAACAACATCCGCGGCTGAAGGCGCTTCTGACCCAGGTGCGCGAATCGAAGTTGGCGGCCAGCGCACGGCGGGTGAGCGGGATGCTGGTGGTCGGGGACTACGAAGGCGATCGGATCGACGACAAGATCATCCCGGCCGAGACCCTCGGCGTGCTGCGGAGCGCCGTGGTCCTCGCGGTCGCGCTCTGTCTCCTGGTGCCCCTCGCGCTGCTGGTCATCTGGCCGGCGCTGTCGCTGGAGCAAACTGGTGCCGCCCGCGTGCTCGTTCCGCTCGGGCTGATCTTTCTGCTCGCAGCCACGGCCATCGGCTGGAGCGATGTGATACTCCTGCAACCCGGGCGCGCGTGGCTGCCGGGCTTGGAAGCGGCCGCGGAGTGGATCACCGGGCTCACGCCCTGGCTGTGGCGGCAGCCGCTGTGGGGCATGACGATGGAATGGATGCGTGGGGCCTTCGCCATCGTGCTGGGGCTGGCGGTCTGGGCCGCGGTGCGGCGACGGCTCAACGGCGAGGTGATGGCGATGCTCCTGTGTTCCACCGCGCTCCTGTGGCTCGCGATCGCGCAGTATTTTTTCGAGTTCTCGAGCTTTGGCTGATCCCCCCGGGTGTCCGCCGCGAGCCTGCTGGCGTTCGCGATCTTCATCCTCTGGCTCTCGCACATGTCCACGCGTCATTTCGTCGCGGGAGATTCGGCGGGCTGGCCGCGGTCGGCCCGGGTGATTCTCTACCGCGCCGCCCTGATGCTCGTCCTGCTGCCGGTCCATGCGCGGGCGGCCATGCACGACTCCAAACTGGCCCACGAGATCCTGCTCTACCTTTTCACCGGCATCCTCGATCTCGGGCTTCCGTTTTATCTTCACCTCTACGCCCGGCGGAACTTTCAGCGGATGCCGTTCACCGCGGTGCAACTGCTCGCCTGCTTCGGAATCGGCGCCGCGCTGTCGGTCCCTTTCACGATCCTCGACAAGCTGGCGGTTTCCGCGTGGTCGTTCGACGCGGGGTGGACGACCGTGAACGCGCAGGTCCAGTCGCTCGGGCAACAGAGCCGCGACCTGGAAGCGTTCACCGCGTTTCTTCCGCCCGCGTGGCTCATCGGCCGCGCGCTGCTGGCATGGAGCGCGATCCTGGCCATCGGCGGGCTCGTGCAGGGCCGGATGGCGGGCCGCGAACTCGCGCCGGCCGCGAACGTAGTCGCCGTCCTGGCGGTCGCCACCGGCCTGGCGTGTTTCGCCAACCGCACGCTTGAGGTGCCGCTGCTGCCGCTCTCCGGGTTGCAATTGCTCACGCCAGCGCGGGTCTCGCGCGCCGTCGATGTCGCGCTGGTGGCGCGGTACCTTTCGTTCGTGATTCCGGCCCTGATCCTCGACCTCGCCCTGATCAGCAGCGCACCGCGCCGCCGGCGCGTGATCGCGATCGGCGCGTCCGTCACTCTGCACCAGACGATCACGTGGCTGTGGCCGGCGCAGGAACCGTGGCTGCGCTCGACTGGCCCATCCTGCTTCCGGCGCTCTGGCGCGACGCACCGGCGACGGGCGGCGGGGCGAGTTGGCTCGGTTCCTTGCAGAGCACGTTAGCGCCCTTGCTCCAGTTGACAACTCGGCCCGGCGATGGCGGCAGCCTGCAGGCCGTGCTGCAGGCCGCGGCGAACGAGCGCGCGCGGGAACTGAGCGGGTTCACGATGGCGGGTCTCGAAAAGTGGGATTCGTTCGTCCCCGGCACCCTCGCGCTCGAGTTTCAATTCGAGCAGCCGGTGCAGGGTGCGGCCGTCCCCATGATGGGCACCCTGGCGGTCGCCCGGGCCGGGCCCGACACGGTCGTGCTCTTCACCGTGGTCTACGAACTCGGGGACCGGGACCGGCGCTGGGACACTCTGCGCGCGCTGCGCCATTGGACGCGGTGAAGCCGCGGTCTGCTCCAGCGCACGAAAATTGATTTCCCTCATCTGCCGCCGACCCCACACTCCCCGCCCGATGAAGAAAGACGCCATCCTCTCGAAGATCAAAGCGGAGAAAGTCATCGCGCTGATTCGCGCCGACTCGCCCGACGGGCTGCTCGATTGCGCGAAAGCTCTCGCCGCCGGCGGCTTGACGAGCATCGAGCTCACGATGACCACGCCCGGCGCCATCCGCATGCTGGAGAAGGCGACGTCGGAGCTGCCCGATTTTCTGTTCGGCCTCGGCACGGTACTCGATGCCGAGACCGCCCGCGCCGGCATTCTTGCCGGGGCGAAGTTCATCGTCACCCCCGCCCTGCGGCCGGACGTCATCACCCTTTGCCATCGTTACAGCGTGCCCGTGTTCAGCGGCGCGTTCACGCCCACCGAGATCATCGCCGCTTGGGAAGCCGGCGCGGACGCCGCCAAGATTTTTCCCGCCGAGTTTTTCGGCCCGGGGTACATCAAGTCCGTCAAGGCGCCGCTCCCGCAAGTCGAGATGGTGCCGACCGGTGGCGTGAACGAGAACAACGTCGGGGAGTTCCTGAAGGCAGGCGCGTTTGCCACCGCCGCCGGCAGTTCGCTGGTCGACGCCAAGGCATTCAAGGAAAAGAACTGGGCCGCCATCACCGCCAAGGCTCAGGCGTTTGTCGCCGCCGTCGCCGCGGTGAAGTAGAGCGCCCGCGATCATGCGCCGGCCGCCGGACTCCGTCGCGTTCGTGGCGAAAACCCACTGGGCGGTGGGCGGCGTGATGCTCGCGTCGATCGGCGTGCTGCACTGGATCACGCGTGACCTTCCGCGCATCGAAGTCGCCGCGCGCGGCTACCAGGTCACCGGCAGCCTCGCCCTGCTCTACCTGCTCACCGGCACGCTCGTGTGGTTCGGCGGTCCGCTCGGACCCACGCTCAGTCGCGTGTGCGCGCTGCTGTATCTGCCACGCCCGAGTTTTGGCTTCAGGATCTGGGACATCATGAACTCAGCGGAATTCCGGGGGCACTTTGCCCGGGGCCGGGGCTAGAACAGACGATACATCAATCGACCGAAGTCTCACACTCGTCATCGCCGTCGTCGCCGTCCTGTTTCTGGGTCTGGTCGCATTCGTCATCCGGAGAAGTGACACTCAAGTGACGCCACCCGCCCTGTCCGGCCGCGTCTGGTCGGGCGATGGCGCAACCGTCCGTGCTGCTCTATTCCTGCTTGTCGTCGCGGCCGTGGGTTTCATCGGCTATTCGGGGCGCGATGAGGTGGAGGGATTCACGGATACATCCGGTTGCCGGCGTGACGCCCAGGTGGCGACCCCGATCGCCATAGCGAAGAAAACGAGGATGGCCGCGATCATCCCTAGATTCACCTTCGTCGTTCGCCGGTGAACGTCCACTTGGGGAAGGCCGTTGCTTTCTTTGTCGATCGACATCCAGCCACGGACAGCGCGCGAGCGCGATGGTATCGCACAGCGGAAGAAAGCCGGCCTCGCCCCCGGCCCGACGAAGGCAAGCCGGAGGGGAGGCGCGGGTAGTTGGAATCTCCCCCCCACGCCCAGCCGCCCGCGGAGGAAGGATCGCCGGGGAAAGTTACCGGTGAAATCACGGCCGCGCCTTGGCCAGAACGGGCATTGATCTTCGTCTCGGCGTTTTGCATCGATTCCGCATCAGTCCCCGCGATATCGCCGCCTTCTTTATTGGACAGGGCTTGTGGGTTTGGCTCCACGCCGCGTTGGGCGGTGCGTTCCTCATGCTGGAGGCGGTGCTTTGGTTCATGGTGCTCGACCCCAAAGGCCCGGGGGCGGAGCATTCCTGGCTTTCCTGGGCTTCTTTGTCGGGTGGGCAGTCCTGCTGATTCCTTCGACGGTTAATGGCGGTCTTTGGGCGCGGGCTAGCCAGTTGAATTGGGCGCTTTGGATTCTGCTGCTTATCGTTGTCTGGGCCGCCGTCGGATTCCTGTGGGTCTTCCTCTTTATACCGATAGCCCCAAGCTTTTGGACTTTGACCACAGATCACACAGATGGACCCAGAT
>JBEIHL010000246.1:0-5740 GCA_040381375.1 Opitutaceae bacterium | reverse complement strand
TCCAGGGGGCTGCGGCGGCTGCGATGGGGAAATATACTTAGTGAGCCCTAACAGCTTACAAGTTTTTGACCTTGCTGGATTGTCGAGGGTGTACATGCTGTCGAGCACTGCTCACGCCTGAGCACTTTTGTATTATAGATTATAGAAATTGGTCCGATATGAGGAATTGATCACCATGAAAAAGCATACCCACCGTAAGGGCTTTACGCTCGTCGAAATCATGATCGTAGTCGTCATCATCGGCCTCTTGGCCGCGATGGCGATTCCTGCGTTTCAGAAGGTCCGCGTAGCTTCGCAGGACAAGGCCGTCTTGAACAACGCCCGTCAGATGGCCGCCGCCGCCGACCAGTACTATCTGGAGAACGGTGCGGTCTTCGCGAATTCGTCCAGCCTCGTTGGCGCGACGAACTACGTGAAGGCGCTCAACACGGTAGCGAGCGAGACCTATCCAACCCAGTACACCCAGGGTGTCACGATCACGATCTCGGGCGTCGCGAACGCCCGCACGATCACCTACGCTCCCTGATCGAGCCTAAGGTTACTTTCAGGCCGCCCAAGCAATGGGGCGGCTTTTTTTGTGACTATTGCCGGCCTCGAATAAATGGGGGCTCAGTAATCGACCCGCCGCCCTACGCGGTATCCCCTGTGGATCAGAATCAACCCTGTGCCGATGCATCACCCGTAATCGCGCGTGGCCGAAACAGGCTCGTTCGCAAGTCTTAACGTCCTGAAGCTATATCAACTCCTATGAAGTCCGCAATCCGCACCAAACGAGGGGGGTTTTCCCTGGTCGAAATTATGATCGTGGTGGTGATCATCGGATTGCTGGTGACCCTCGCGATGCCGCTGTGGGGGAAGGTTCGCGCCAATTCCCAGAACAAGGCTGTATTTAACAACGCGCGCCAACTGGCCGCTGCCGCTGACCAGTACTTCCTCCAGTCGGGTAGCGGCAGCGCCGCGTTCTCCCATCTCGTGGGGCCGACCAATTACGTGAAGGCTCTAGCGACGGTCGCGTCGGAGATTTATCCGACCGATTTCACGCAGGGGATCACGATTACGGTCAGTGGCGTGGGCGGCGCCCGTACCATCACGTACGCACCCTAACCGGCGGACGGGGAATCCAGAAACGGATGTAAAACCCCACGGGAAGCGCGGTTTGGCGTTTGCCCTGCGCCGTCGGCATCCGTTGTTGTCCTGCATTCCGTCCGGACCTCCGTCCTGGCGACTGCATGATCATCGCGTCCCTTCGAGCCCTCGTCCCCGACCGTCGCATCTGGCTGCTGCTGCTGATCGCGGTGCTGGCCGTGGTGCTGGGGTTCGTGGCCGTGCCCGACCAGCTCGCCATCAAGCTGGTGTCGAAGGTCGGCTTTTGGTTCGTGCTCGTGGCCTTCGTGCTCTGGCTGCGCAGCCTGTGGCAGACCTTCGCCTGCGACCTGCGCGGGCTCCAGTGGCGATCGCTCGATTGGGTTTCGATTGCGATCGTCGGGGTGGGCGGCGTCGTACTGCTCTCGCACGAGTCGTTCGGCTTCAAGATCGTCATGGACGAAATCATGCTCCTCGGCACGTCGATGAGCATGCACCTCGACAAAACCGCGCTCACGCCGCTTCGGGGGAATGACATCCAGGGCGCGTTCGTGATTCTCGAGGGCATCGTCGACAAACGGCCGCTCTTTTTCCCGTTTCTCGTCTCGCTGCTGCACGACCTGTTCGGCTACCGGCCGGCCAATGCTTTTGTCCTGAACAGCGGCCTGACGTTTATCTTCCTCGGCCTGGTGTGCCTGACGGGCCGGATGCTGGCCGGGCGCTGGGCCGGCTGGCTCGGCGTGGTGCTGTTCGCGGGGCTGCCGCTCCTGGCCCACAACAGCACCGGCGGCGGCTTCGAGCTGCTAAACCTCACGATGATTCTCGCCACGATGCTGCTCGGCGTGCGCTGGGTGCGGCAGCGTGACGTTGCCTCGCTGACGGCCTTCTGTTTCACGGCGCTGCTGCTCGCGCAGGTGCGCTATGAATCCGTCATCTATCTGCTGCCCGTCGCGCTGCTCGTGCTGTTCGTCTGGTTTCAGGAGCAACGCGCCATCCTCTCCTGGCCAGTGATCTTCGCCCCGCTGCTGATGGTGCACTATCCGCTTCAGCACCGGATCTTCGACGTGCGTTCGTCGGCGTGGGAGATGTTCAGCAAGCCCGGCTATTCGAAACCGTTCTCGCTGGAGTACATTCCCGAGAATATCGGACACGCCTTGACGTTCTTCTTCGGGGCTGCGTCGGACCAACCCAACTCGATCGTGCTTTCCGCCCTGGGCATGATCGCGGTGCCGTTCTTTCTGCTGCTGGCCGTGAAGCGGCTGCGCACGCTGGCCAGCGAGCCGCCGGTATCCGTTGGCGTGATCGTTTTCAGCCTCGGCTTCGCCCTGCAGTTTCTGCTCCTGATGTGTTATTTCTGGGGCAAGTTCGACGACGCCGTGATCCGGCGGCTGAGCCTGCCCACGCATCTGGCCATGGTCGTCGCGCTGCTTGCGATCCTGCCGCAGTTCGGCCGGCCCGCCGTAATGCGGACGCTGCTGATCGTCGCGGCCGTCGGCCTGCTGGCCCGCAGCGTGCCGTCGATGGCCGCGCATGCCTACAGTCAGGAATACATTCCCGGCCGCGAGACCGCCTGGCGCCGCGCTTTCATGGCCGCGCAAGCCCGCCCCGATTATCTGATGATCGACAACGATTCGACGCTTTGGGTCACGCACAAGGTGTCCGCCACGCCGACCGTCGTGGCGGTGAAGCGGCGCGAGGACATCGCGTTTCATCTGCGCAACCGGACGTTCTCCGACGTCTATGTTTTCCAGCGGCTCAACATCAATGCCGACACAAGCGAGCGCACGCTGCGCGAGGGCGATGATCTGGGCCCCGACTTCGTCCTCGAAACCGTCCAGGAGGAGCGCCTGTAGGTTCTCACCGTCTCGCGGATCAGCCGCGTGAAGGAAATCCGATCCGACGGCGTAGCGATCAGCGCTCGTCCGCCCTCGCCGGCGGCACCCGGACCGGTCAAGTCGCGCGCGGAGATCGAGGAGGGGCGGAAGCGCTTCCTCGAGCAGTACATGAAACAGCTTCCGTGATGACGCGCTGGTCCACCTTGCTGAGCGAGCGGTCGGTTCGCCCGGCCCTGGTGCTGTTCGCGGTGTGCGCGATCGCTGCGGTTGTGGTGGGGTTCAAACTGGTGGCCCCCGCGCAGGCGGAGCGGCTGATCGTGCGCGGCGGGTACTTCTACATTCTCGGCGTGTTCGCCCTGTGGCTGTATTTTTCCTCCCGGGTGCTCGCGACGCGCCGCGAGATCTGGACCGGGTGGCTGCGCCGGCCGGGGCTGGTGGGACTGGTGCTCGTGGCGGCGGCGGGATTCGCCCTGTGGTCGGACATTTTCGCGCACAAGGTGCTCTTCGACGAATACGTGCTGCAGGGGACGGCGTGGCACATGCACCTGACGAAGGAAGTGGGCACGCCGCTCCGGGCCTACGATTTCGCGGGGACCTGGCTCGTGATCGACACCTTCCTCGACAAGCGGCCTTACTTTTTCTCGTTCCTGATCGCGCTGCTGCACGACCTCACGGGTTACCGGCTGGAAAACGTGTTCGTGCTCAACGCCGCGCTGACGCTCGCCACGCTCGCCGCGGTGTACTGGCTGGTCCGCACGCTCACCGGCCGCATCGCGCCGGCACTCCTCTCGATCGGGCTGCTCGCGACCCTTCCGCTCTTCGGTCAGAACGCCACGGGCGCGAGCATGGAGCTGCTCAACGTGGCGATGATCGTCGGCGTGATGGTCGCGGCGACGCTCTACCTCCGGGCGCCCGATCCGGACCGCCTTTCCTGTCTCGTCCTCGCCACCATCCTGCTCGCGCAGACGCGCTACGAGTCGGTGCTCTTCGTCGCCCCGTCCGCCGCAGTCATCGTGCTGGGTTGGTGGCGCGCGGGCCGGATCATCCTGCCCTGGACGGCCGTGATCGCCCCGCTGCTGCTCGTGCCCTACGCGTGGCACGACCGTTTCGTCGGCAGCAAGCCGATCCTCTGGCAATTGCGCGAAGGCGAGGCCTCGCGTTTCGCGTGGCACTACGCGCCGGGCAATCTCGAGGGCGCCTGGAATTTCTTCTCCAGCGCCTCGCCCGGCCAGCCCAACTCGCTCTGGCTCGTGTTCCTCGGCGCAACGGGCCTCGGCTGGGCCCTGGTCAGGCTGCTTCGCCGGTGGCGGCCGGCTCCGGCCGGACGTCCGGTATTGCCCGCCGTGATACCGGTGACCGCCGTCTACGCGCTGACCATCGCGGCCAACCTTGGGCTGCTGATGTTTTATTACTGGAGCCGGCTCGACGAACCGATCGCGACGCGCTTTGCCCTGCCGTTCTGCCTCGTGCTCGCGCTGACCGCGGGCTGGTTTGTGCACTGGCTCGACCGCCACCGCCTGCCGGCCACCCGCGTCGCGGCCGCCGGACTCGCCGTTTGGCTCCTGGTCTTCGCCGCCCCGGCCTACGCGCACCGCTTCTACACCACGCAGAACATGGTGATGCACGAAACACTCTGGGAGTTGGAACAGGCCCGCGCCCGCCAGCGCGGCGTGCTGTGGATCACCGCGAAGGCGACCATGCCATTTCTCCTCGAACGCATTCCCGCGGTGAACACCACCATCGCGAGCGTGCGTGCGCCGCAGATCGCGTGGCACCTGCGCGAGGGCACCTTCCGCGATGTCTTCGTCGCCCAGGTGATGCGGCCGACCTCGGCGCAAGGCGACCTGATCGTCGACCCCGATGAAGTGCTGCCACCGTCTTTCCAAATCGAGACCGTGGCGCAAAAACGTTTCGGCGGCCGCTGGATCCGGATCAGCCGGCTTACCGGCATCGACTTGCCGCCTAACGGCAGCCAGCCCGGACAATAACGCCGGGATCTCGCGCAGAGGCGCAAAGGCGCAGAGAAAACCCTTTGGCTGGTTTGGCTCTGCGCCTCTGCGTCTCCGCGCGAGACCCTTGCCTTGACGCCAACTCAGCGCGGCCCCTGTACGGTCCGTTCAATCAGCGATTGCCACTCCGTCGCTGAATCGCCGACCGCCCGGCGTAGCTCCTCCGCCGTCAGCCGGTAGATTCGGATCGAGTGCCCTACCACGCCCTCCGGCGCGCGCACGCGCAGGTAGTGGCAGAGCCGCGCGAACCGGAGCAGTTCATAACGCTTCCACGCCGTGGTCCAATTTTCCGCCGGGGCGTCGCGCAGCAGTTCGGCGCGCCGACGCGGGTCGTCCTGGTAGGCGAGCAGCGTCGATTCGATCGCCCGCAACTGCTGGAACTCCCGTTCCAGCTCGAGCGTCCAGTCGCCGCGAATACTGCTGTAGACATGCTGCAACATCGTGGCGCCGACCGCGTAGACGCCGGGCCGCAGAGCATGCCAGCGCCGCGGCGCTCCGACTTCGGGCAGCGTGGGTAGGGGCTTGGCCCGGATGCCTTCGTAGCCTGGGTCGCCGGTGCCGAAATAGGACAGGAACACCGGCTCGCCGCGCGCGTTCGCGTCGAGCCAACGCTTCAAGCCCGGCAGGTCCTGGCCCCAGTCGAGCGAGCTGTCGACGAGATGGCGCCAGCCGTTGCCCGAACCGCCGACGACCTGGTTGAAATACGCCAGATAGTGCGGTCGCGCCCGCCACGATTCCCCCGCGTGCCACAGCAGCGCGAGCGCGATCGCACCCAGCGCAGCCGGCCGGCGCACGTCGATCCAGCGCCCGAGC
>JBEIHL010000245.1:0-5757 GCA_040381375.1 Opitutaceae bacterium | reverse complement strand
TCGGGCACATGCGGAGCGACCAGGAAGATGCCGAGGGTGGTGCCGACCAGCGAGCCCGCCATCGCTCCTTGCAGCATCGACCAGGCGAGGGCTTGGCGCCGGGCCAGGATGAAGATGCTCGCGCTGGTCATGCCGATCGACTGCACGGCGAAGCTGAAGTCGCGTCCCAGCGTGGCGGGCAGTTCGAACAGCAGCACCAGGATTGGAAAACCCACGGTTCCTCCACCCATGGGGGTCGATCCGGCCACATAACTGCCGAAGGCCATGGAGAGTGCGATCGGCCAGTGGGCCTTCACCACCTCCCAGCGGCCTTGCCCGAAAACCAGCCAGGCCCAGACGGAGTAGAAGCCGGCGAGCCACAGCAACCAGACCCAGAGGTGCTTCTTGCGCGGAGGGAGGAGGGACACGTCGGGCGATCACGGCGGAGTGGAGCGTTGCTGCCAAGCGCGATACTGCGGCCGGCGCCTGGGCGTCCGCGCGGGCCGGAGACACGGTTTCAAGGCACTCGCCGCGCGCCGCATGGCGCCATAAGACGCGCGAGTTGGAGAAAGCCGTTGACGATTCGAACGTCGTCGCCGGAATCGGGCTCTCTTTTCTCGCGTGTCTAATCATCCTTCGGCCGGAACGAGCGCATGAGCGACCGTATCACCCACGAGTGCGGCGTAGCTTTGGTGCGGTTGCTGAAACCGCTCTCCTACTACCAGGAAAAGTACGGCTCGCCGCTGTGGGGCTTCACCAAGCTTTTTCTCTTGATGGAGAAGCAGCACAACCGCGGCCAGGACGGCGCCGGAGTGGCCTGCGTGAAGCTCGATATGCCCGCCGGGGCGCCCTACCTGTTCCGCGAGCGGAACATCAAGTCGAACCCCCTCGACCGCATCTTCCGCGTGTTGCTCAGCCAGTACAATGAGCACGTCGCCAAGGGCGTGATCCATCCCGAGTTCACCGACACGGTGAAGCAGAAGTTCGACTTCGGCGGCGAACTGCTGATGGGCCACCTGCGTTACGGCACCAGCGGCGGTTACAACATCTCCTCGTGCCATCCCTTCTTCCGTCGGAGCCCGTGGCCGACGCGCAACCTGGCGCTCTGCGGAAATTTCAATCTGACCAACACCGATGAGCTGAACCGTTCGCTGATCGCGATGGGCCAGCACCCGATCTTCGCCACCGACACGCAGGCGATCCTCGAGAAAATCGGGTTCTTCCTCGATGAGGAGCACGAGGATATCTACCGCTTCCTGCGCAAGCGCGACGTCTCGGGGGATGAACTCACCCGCCGGATCAGCGAGGACCTCGACGTGACGCGCGTCATCACCCGGGCCTCGCAGAAGTGGGACGGCGGCTACACGCTCTGCGGTCTGATCGGCAACGGCGACGCGTTCGTCGCGCGCGACCCCTCCGGCATCCGGCCGTGTTTTTATTTCCAGAACGACGAGGTCGTGGCCTTCGCCTCCGAGCGCGCGCCGCTGATGACGGTGTTCGATCTTGCTCTCGAGGATGTCCGTGAAGTCGGGCCCGGTCATGTCGTGGTCATCAAGCGGCGCGGGACCGTGACGTCCTCGCCCTTCACCGCGCCGCTGCCGCGCGCGTCGTGCTCGTTCGAGCGGATCTATTTTTCACGCGGCAACGACGTCGACATCTACCGCGAACGCCAGGCACTCGGCGGGCACCTCGCACCGCAGATCCTGAAGTCGATCGACTACGACTGGGGCAACACCGTCTTCAGCTTCATTCCCAACACCGCCGAAACCGCCTTCTACGGGTTGATGTCCGCCCTGCGCGCAAGCAGGCGCGACGAAGTGAAAACCGCCATCCTTGAGGCAAGCCGCGCCGGAACCCTTTCCGAGCAGGTGATCGACGACCTCATCCTGCGCAACTGGCCGCGCGGCGAAAAGGTCGTGAGCAAGGACATCAAGATCCGCACCTTCATCGGGCAGGAGACGATGCGCAACCAGCTCGCGAGCCATGTCTACGACATCACCTACGGCTCGGTGCGCGCGGGGCAGGACAACCTTGTCGTCGTCGACGACTCGATCGTCCGCGGCACGACGCTGCGGCGCTCGATCCTGCGCATTCTGGCCCGCCTGCAGCCGAAGAAGATCGTGATCGTCTCCACCGCGCCGCAGATCCGCTATCCCGACTGCTACGGCATCGACATGTCGGAGCTCGGCAAATTCATCGCCTTCGAGGCGGCGGTCGCGCTCATCAACGAAAGCGGTCAGTCGCAGTTGCTCGACGAGGTGTATGAACTTTGTCGTGACGAAATGGCGAGGGGCGGACCGCACAATCACGTCCGCCGCATCTACGAGCCCTTCACGCCCGAGGAGATCTCGCGCAAGATCGTCGAATTTGTGCGGCCGAAGAGCCTCGATTGGCGCGGCGAGGTTGAGATCATCTTCCAGACGATCGAGAACCTGCACGCCGCCGTGCCGCATCACCCGGGCGACTGGTACTTCACCGGGCGCTACCCCACGCCCGGCGGCTATCGGGTCGTGAACCAGGCCTTCGTGAACTTCTACGAGAAGCACGAGGGGCGGAGTTACCGGTGAGTGACGAGTGAGGAGCGACGAATGGCTCGAGCCGCCATGGATCCTCGCCCGCGATTTGGATTTCCGGTACCGATTCTCGTCCCGCATCACCTATCCCCCTTCCCCTGCTGATGAGTCTTTCCTACGAGTCCTCCGGCGTCCGCTACGACCAGCTCGATGCCTTCAAGCGCGCCTGCCAGAAAGCGGCGAAGGCCACGGCCGGCGCACTTCGGGCCCACGGCTACGCCGAGCCGGCGACGACCCGGGGCGAGAGCGCGTATCTCATCGAGGCCGTGGATCATTTTCTCGCGCACGTCGAGGAAGGCTTGGGCACGAAGAATCTGGTGGCGGACGCCGTCTACGCAGCGACGGGCCGTTGCTTCTATCGCGAGATCGCGATCGATACCGTGGCGACGATGGTGAACGACCTCGTGACGTGCGGCGCGCTGCCGATCTCGGTGGCGATGCATGCCGCCGTCGGTGACTCGGACTGGTTTGCCGACGCGGTGCGGACGAACGCGCTGGTCGAGGGCTTCGCCGCCGGCTGCGAGGCCGCGGGGGCGGTGTGGGGTGGGGGCGAGACGCCGACGCTCGGGGGAGTCGTCGAACCCGAGGCGATCGTGCTCGCAGGCTCGGCGATCGGAAAAATCGCGCCCAAAGACCGGCGAATCACCGGCGATATTCGCGATGGCGACGCAATCCTCTTCCTCGCGAGTTCCGGCGTGCAGACCAACGGCCTCTCGCTGTGCCGCCGGCTGGCGGCCCAATTGCCGAAGTCGTACCAGACCCCGATCGGGCACGGCGATCCGCGCACCTTCGGCGAGGCTTTGCTCGCGCCATCGGTGATCTACGTGGCATTCGTGCGCGAGTGCCAGCGACTCGGCCTGAAGCTCAACTACGTCGCCCACGTCACGGGTCACGGCTGGCGCAAGCTGATGCGGCTCGAGGAACCGTTCGTGTATGAGATAACCACACCGCGACCGGCGCCGGCTTTGTTTCAGTTCATGATGGAGGCCGGGCCGATCGATCGGCGCGAGGCCTACGCGACCGTCAACATGGGGGTTGGCTTCGCCGCGTATGTCGCGCCTGAGAACGTCGAGGCCGTACTCGCCGCGGCGAGGGCCACGGGTTACGACGCCTGGCACGCCGGAAACGTGCGGAAGCAGGGCGCGCGCAAGGCCGTGATCGTGCCGTCCCTCGATCTCACGTTCGAGGGCGACACGCTGCAGGTGAGGTGAGCACCGGATTTGAGGATTTGGAACAGGCAGGCCGGGAAAAGCGGGAAGGAGCTGTTATCAATCACTGCTCGCAACTGGACGGTTGCGACCCTGGGAGCGCCGAGCTCCAGCTCGACCCATGGTGACTGATGAAGAGTCCTGAACCGCGGTGCGATTGGTATGACCTCGTTCCTTCCCGCTCTTTCCGGCCTTTCGGTTCAATCGTCCGGGCGCGTCATCGACACGGCCCGTGCGATGCTACATCAACCTGGCTTGCCCTCACTGCCCATGAGAACCCCGACACCGCGACGATTCCCTCCGTCATTCGCCTGCGCGCTGCGTAGTCCGATCGCGTTGGTTTCCTGTCTCATCGGACTGCTTCTGACCGCGGTCACGTTGTCCGCCCGTACTCCGATGCTGCTCCCGCAGGATCCGGCGCTCTCGCCCGACGGAAAGACGCTGGTGTTTTCCTGGCGCGGTGACCTCTGGTCCGTCGCGAGTGCCGGCGGCGTGGCGCGTCCTCTCACGCAACATCCGGGCCGAGACACCGCGCCAACGTTCTCCCCGGACGGCCGGCAGTTGGCGTTCCTTAGCGACCGGCAGGCGGGCCCGCAGGTTTACCTGATGCCGGCCGCCGGCGGCGTGCCGGCGCAACTCACCGCCCACAGCGAAGGCTACACGCTCGAGGGTTGGTATCCCGATGGCGCCGCGCTGCTCGTGAACGCCGACCGCGACTATTCGCACTACCCGCGCTCGGGCCTGCGTTTCTTCCGGCTGCCGGTGGGCGGCCCCGCGGGCGAATGGCCGCTGTTCGACGACTTCGGCCGGACCGGTGACCTCTCGCCCGACGGTCAGCGGCTCCTCTTCACCCGCGAAGGTGAGCAATGGTTTCGCAAGGGTTATCGCGGCCCGCAGGCGAGCCAGATCTGGCTGCACGACGCCGCCACGGGAAAATTCACGCCACTGATCGCGGACGACACGAGCGCGCGTTCGCCCAAGTGGCGCCCGGACGGAAAGGGATTCTACTTCGTCAGCGGGCGCAGCGGCTCCTTCAACCTGTGGGAATACGACCTGGCCGGTGGCCGCCGGACGCAGCTCACGCGGTTCGACAACGATGCCGTGATGATGCCGACGGTCTCCCGCGACGGCACGACGATCGTGTTTCGCCACCTGTTCGACCTTTATCGCCTCGACGTCGGCAAAGGCCAGCCGCCGGTGCGGCTCCAGCTCTGGGACGAATCCGATCCGAAGTCCGCGGCCACCGAGCGTCGCACGCTCGCCAGTGCGACGGAGGTCGCGTTTTCGGATGACGGACTCGAAGTCGCGTTCATCGCGGGCGGCGACCTGTGGGTGATGGATACCGTGCTGCGCGAGCCGCGCCAGATCACGCGCACACCCGAGGAGGAACGTGAACCGATCTTCGCGCCGGACGGCGGCTCGATCCTGTTCGTCAGCGATCAGGGCGGGCAGAGTGACGTGTGGCAGGCGCAACGCGCGCGGCCGAACGACTACTGGTGGCGCAACGATCGTTTCACGCTCACCCGGCTGACGAATGACGCCGAGGTGGAAAGTGACCTGCAGTGGAGCCCGAACGGCAAGCGTCTCGCGCTCGTCAAGGGCACGGGTGATCTTTGGACCATCGAACCCGGCACGGACCGGGCGCAACTCGTGCGAAAGTCCTGGAACCGGCCGCAGTATCAATGGAGTCCGGACGGCACCTGGTTCGCCGCCGCGCTGTACGACGCCGATTTCAACAGCGACATCTGGCTTTTCCGTTCCGACGGCACGGGCGAGGCGGTGAACATCTCCCGGCATCCCGACAACGAATCCAATCCGGCGTGGTCGCCCGACGGACGGGCGATTGCCTTCACGGGCCGGCGGGTCGAGACCGAAGTGGACATCTACTATGTGTGGCTGCGAAACGAGGACGAGACCCGCGACCGGCGCGACCGCACGATGACCAAGGCGGTCGAAAAAATGACCAAGGCGCGCAAACAGGAACCGCCGCGTACGGA
>JBEIHL010000244.1:0-5758 GCA_040381375.1 Opitutaceae bacterium | reverse complement strand
CGCTCCCAGGACTTTACTGCACCTTCTCCGCCAGCACCGCCCGCACGTCGCCCTTGGCGCGGGCGAGTTCGACGCGGCTCAGATTGTACTGAAACGTGGCCTCGACGAGATTGTCCTCCGCGATGGCGAGCCGGTTCTGCGCCTCGACGACCTCGCGATTGTCGGCGACTCCCTGCTGGTAACGCTGCTGGGCGAGGCGGAGTTCCTCCTGCGCGAGGCGCAGGCTCTTCTCGGCGACTTCGATCTGGGCATTGCGCGAACCGGCGTCCTGCACCGCGAGGCGCAGTTCCGAGGAAATCTGAAGCTCGAGACTGCGCACGCGGAATTCCTGCGCGCGCTGCCGCGAAAGTGCGATCCGCCGGTCGGCGCCGGCGCGCAAGCCGTCGAACACCGGCACGCTCACCCCGAGGCCCAGCGCCCACTGTTCCTGCTTGTCCTCGTCGTCCCAATTCTTCGAGGCCACGCCGTAGTTGCCGTTTAAGTTCAGCGAGGGCCAGCGTTGCAGGCCGGCGGTGGTCACATTGATCCTCGTCTGCTCGAGCGACTTTTGTGCGGCCAGGTAGTCGGCGCGTTTCTCGAAGGCGGTCTTTTGCTCGGAAAACGCGAACAGGGTCGGGCTCGCCCGCCGCACCCTGAAGTCGTCGAGTCGCATGATGCCCGCCGGGTCGAAGTCGAGCAGGCGTTTCAGCAGCAGCTCACTCTGAAAAAGCGTCGTCTCCTGCTGGAGCCGCGCCTGCTCCGCCTGGGCCACCTGGGCCTCGGCGCGGGTCACATCGATCTGGGTCGCGACCCCGGCGTTGAATTGGTTGCGCGCAAGCTCGAGCAGCGACTTCGCGCGGGCGATGTTCGCATCGAGCACATCGATCCGGCGCAGATTGCGCAGGTGGGCGAAATACGAATCGGCCACGTCGGCCAGCACCGTCTGCACGATCGCCTGATAGTTTGCCTGCGCGACCTCGGACCCCACGCGTGACGCCCGCACGACCGAGCGCAGCTCGGGGTCGTACAGCGCATAGCTGCCGCTCAGCAAAGCATCGAAACGGCTTGCGGGACGGCCCGAGGCCACGACCACCGTCGCGATGCTCACGCCCTGCGACCGACGCTGCTGCGCACTCGCGCTGATATTCGGCAGGATGCCCGCCCGCTGCTGGCGCACGGCCTCGAGGGCCTGCGTGGCGGTTTCACGGCCGAGCAGCACGTTGACATTGACGCGCTCCACGGTGCCGAGGGCCTGATCGAGCGTCAGCGTCGCCGGCTCCGCCGCCCGCAAAGAACTGAACAAGAGGACCGAAAAGAACAGGCAGCCAGGCGAAACGTTGCGCATAAGGTCGGGATACGGAGCAAATCGTGCGCCTGACGTAGAGCGCAAGCCCGGGTTGCGGGCCGGACGGGAAAAGGCCGAGCGAAGCCACTTGGGAACGCAACCACCTCGGGAGCGCAACCACCTGGGAGCAAAACCAACTGGGAGCGCCGGGCTCCAGCCCGGCTGGCGAGGGAAGCCTGCGGAGCCCAGTCTGCCGGGCTGGAGTCCGGCGCTTCCAGGGATTGCGGCGGCTAGCGCCCAGCGCGTTTCGGCTGGTACGCCTGGCGCAGGTACGCGAGCACGTCCGCGATCGACTGGGCCGGCAGCACATTGCCGAAGGCGGGCATCTGGTTCTTTCCTCCGGAAATGAGCGCGAGCAGTTCGTGATCGGGCTTCTGCAGCGGACTTTCGGCCGCGGTGTAGTCGGGGGTGCCGATCTGCTTCGAGCCCTTGCCGTCCGGCATGTGGCAGGCCACGCAATTCAACCGGAAAATCTCTTCGCCGCGCCGGGGATCGGGCGGACGCGCCACCTGCGCCGCGGCGGCCTGCAGGCGCGAGGGACCGGGCTTGGTTTCCCCCGACAGAAGCCGGTTCGCCGTGTAGTAGGCGATCGCGTTGGCGAGCGGGCGCCCCGTCCGGCTCAGCACCTTCCGGCCCACGTTGAGCTCGTAAACGAACCCAGGCTGCAGTTCCAAAAGCTCCACCTCGACGCCCAACCCATCCGCGGACGCCTGTACCCGGGTGACGGGCACGTCGGTCTCGGATACCCGGAGCGATCCGTCGAGCGGGTGATAGTTGTAGTGGAAGCGCTTCACTTGGTACTGACTGACCTCGCCGATGCTCACGTTCATCGCGGTGGTGTAGCGGAGCGCGAAACCCTGGGCGGTGAGTTTCACGCTGAGCAAGTCAACCGGCGTCTCGCCCGACCACACGACGCGCTGCAGGCCCTCGTTACCCTCGGTCGACATCCAGCCGCGCACGGTCTGCGCCACATACAGCGCCCCGTCGGGCCCAAACGTGTTGTGCATGCCGCCCAGCCGCAGGCCACCTCCGCGCAGGAACGGAAACGCCGCCCCTTGGTACACCCCCGCCACTTTCTCGAGATCGACTCGCATCAGCAACGGCGTGACGTCGCCCAGGAAAATCTGCCCCGCATACGGCCCGAACTTGCCTCCCGTCGTATCCCACACGGGCTGCCCCGGCGAAGTGCCCATGAGTCCGCGCGGCAGATAAACCGTCGGCGGCCGCCGCAGGGCGCGCAACTCGTCGACGCTCAGCTTTCGATCCTGGTAGTCGGGGTGCCACTTGAGCGGGTCGGGGTGCCCGTAAAATCCATCCTTCTCCACGTGCAGCAGCGTGGACGTGGGTACCCAGGCCCCGGATACATCGCTGACGAAGAGCTCATCGTCGGGGCTCACGCCAACCCCGAGCGGCTGGCGGAAACCAAAGGCGAACGGCGTAAATTGGCCCTCGGCGGAGACCTGGAACATCCAGCCCTGCAACGGCGCCACCGACCGGTGTCCGTCCGGCACGTTGCCCGGGCCCGCCCACGGAATATACTGCGCAGCCTTGAGGTCGCCGCGCGCCCAGGGAATTTCGCGGCCACGGCCATAGGACACCATGCCGGAACCGAAATAGACGTTCCCCTTCCGGTCGCGCGCGAGGCCGTAGGTGAACTCGTGGTAATTGCCGGTGATGCCCCACTGGTCGGCCATCGTCTCGTAGCGATCGGCAACGCCATCGCCATCGGTGTCGCGCAGCCGCGTGAGCTCCGGGCGCTGGATCACCAGGATCTCCGTCTCGCTGGGCGCCACCAAGCCGAAGCCTTCGTAGAGTCCGGTCGCGAATCGGCGCCAAGCGCCCGCGGCGTTCCGCATCCACACTTCGCCGCGGCGATTCGTCACCACGAGCGTGCCCTGGGGCGTGAACGCGACGCCCGAAACCTCCGGGATCATCGCCCGCGGCAGCGGCAGCGTCTCGACCTTGAAGACTCCGGCGCCGGATTGCTTGCCGAGCTCGAAATCGCGGTCCACCGGCTGGCCCGGCGTCACCACCCAGCGGCTGCCAACTTCCTCGTAGTCCGGCGCGATGATCCAAAGCTGATAGTCGCCCGGCGGCACCTCGAGCCGGTACGCGCCCTGCGCATTGACCCGTGCGATCGCCTGGCTGTTTTCGCGGCCGGCCAGCGCGGCGCCCTCGAGTTTCACCTGGGCATTGCGGATCGGCGTGCCCGTGTCGGCGTCGCGGATGACGCCCGAGAGTCGAACCGCCTGCGCCAGGGCGGACGCGCCCGAAAACAGCAGGACGGTCAACGCCAACCGCAGCCGCACCCGTATCCAGATCGTGGAGGCACTCATGGGTTCACCCCTTTCCGCCGCCGGATTTCCAGCGTGAATTCCCCGCCGGCCGGCGCGGCGAAGACCGCGCGCGCGCCGTCGCGCTCGAGTCCGCTCACGACGACCTCGGCTTCCGCCTGCGGCTCCAGCGTGACCCAGAGCGGCGAAGTCCCCGGGCCGACGCGGAAACGGCGCAACAGGTCGCCCGGTTCCCGCCCGGAAGCGAACGTCTCGAACACGTCGCGACCGCCGATTACATAGTGAAACTCCGGCACGCCGTCCCGCAGAACGTAGCCGCGAAACTGCAGATCGGGCGGATTCCCGGGCGCGCCAGCTCGCATCGGCTGCCACGCTTTTTCGCGATAGAACACGTCGCCGAAGATCCGCGCCGGCGCGCCTTCCTTCGTGATCCAGCGCGGCCGCAGGTCGACGAAGTCTCCGTCCCAAACGTAATTGAGGCCGCCGCGCACCAGATCGAGGCAGAGCCCGGGACCGTTGGGCAGCGTGATGGCGAACGACCCCGGCGTCGCTTCCGGCATGAACGTCCGCTGGACGGCGGGACGAGCGGCTGGAATCGGCCGGGCGGCCGCCCAGAGCGCCGCCTGCCCCACGAGCCGATGGTAGGTCGCATCCTGAAAAAGCCGGGCGTCAACCGGCACCAGGTGGACGAGCCGTCCGCCGGCCCGCCGCCGGACCCAGGCCAGCGGCGCCGTCGCCTCGCCGGCCGTACCTTCCATGATCATCTGCACGTCGTCCGCCAGCGCGGCGAACAACGGCACCCGCAGCTCAGTATCAAAATGCGGGATACCGCCGAAAATGGGATGAGGAAAAAGATTGATCACGGTCAACGCCGCCCCGTTCGCAAACGCGCCGCCGGTCCGGGCGCCGAGCACGTTCGCCTCGAACTCCGGCTCCGACGGCCACGCCGGAGCCGCGCCGCCCAGCACCAACATGGGACGACCCGCCGCGAGAAAGGCGCCCAGCGCCTGCGCCTCCGCGGCGTCGAGCGCCCCCGGCCCACGCACGAAAACCGCGACGTCCGCCGCCCCGAGCGCGGCGGCGAGCGGCGCGCCGCCCACGGCCGACGCACTGGCGATCCCGCTCTCGAAGCCAAAGCCCGCGGTGAGCGCGGCCTGCAGGCCGGCGAGTTCAGCGGCGGTGCTACGATCCGGCGCTACGAGCGTGACGCGCAGAACCGGGGTCGACGCGGCATTGGCCGCGGTGCAGCCCAGAAAGGCCAGGATGACCAGGACGGGCCCCCATGCGCGAAGGAGGTTCACGTCACTTCTTCTCCGGCTGCGGAATCGGACGCCCGGTCACCCAGTGCAGCGCATTGCCGATCGCGCGGCGGAAGGCGGGGTGCTCCATCTCGGCCTGATAGGCCAGCGCCAGGTAGAAAAGTTTCGCGTTGCCGTGGGCCCGCGTCCAGCCGACGGGCACTTTGCCGTTCTGCGTTTCGCCCTCGATGATGACGTCGACGTCGGCGCCGACTTCCGTGATCCGGTAAAGATCCTTCTTCGTTTCGAGGCCCGAGACGCCGGTCCAGATCGGGTGCGGCTTGAGCATGAGGCGCTTGGCGAGGCCGAAGTTGCCGCCGCCGGGGCCGCCGTACTTGGCGCCGAGCACCTGCTGATCGAAGTCCTTCCAGTTTTCCCAGCCGTGGGACGTGGAGCGCAGGGCGACGAAGCCTTTGCCGGAGGCGAAGAATTTTTTCAGGATGGCGAGGTTCTCCGGATTCAGCGTCTTGCGCCGCACGTGGAAAATCGCGCTGTCGGCCGCCAGCAGTTTTTCAATGCCGACGATCTGGGTCTGGTCGGCGCTCATCTTGAGCACTTCGCAGGACATGCCGTATTCACGCTGCAGGTACTGCGCGAGATCGGCGAACGCCTGGTCGGTGTTGTACGATTCTGCGCCCGCCACGAGGACGACGCGCATCGGTTTGGCGGGACTGGCGGCGGCGGCAGCCCGGGCCGGCGCGAGCAGGAAACCCAGGGTGCAGAGGAGGCAAAGCAGGATGTTCACGCGGGTAAGGTAACTGGTCGGATACACGACCCAAGGGAGTTAAATCCGTCCCCGCCTGTCAACCGCTCGTGGGCGCAGGAAATGCACCATTGGGCCT
>JBEIHL010000243.1:0-5758 GCA_040381375.1 Opitutaceae bacterium | reverse complement strand
GGGAGCGCCGAGCTCCAGTCCGGCTTGCCGGCG
Source organism: Opitutaceae bacterium (assembly GCA_040381375.1). GTDB lineage: Bacteria > Verrucomicrobiota > Verrucomicrobiia > Opitutales > Opitutaceae > ER46. Next base: position 5,725 of record JBEIHL010000243.1, on the reverse strand, counting down.
CCATTGGCCGAGCTGGAGCTCGGCGCTCCCAGGGCGACAGAGTCGCCGCCGCGAACCGTCGCTGTCACCGAACTTCTGATACAGTCCATACCGGCATCGCCGCCGGCCGGGCCCATGGGAACCACCTGAATCGTCAGGCCGGAACCATCACTTCAATGGACCCGGAGCATCAGTTAATCATCTGCTCCTAAAAAATCTGCTACTGACTATGGCCTTACAACAAACGGTTTCCCGGGAACGAGATTGCCAAGCCCTCACCAGCGCCATATTCTTCTCCCACTATGACTTCGGCAAACTTTCGTGCTCTGGGCTCGGTGTTCTCCGCGTTTGTCACTCCTAGTATTGAGCTAGGGCTGAATACCCACTCACGATCGCCCCGTTGTTCAGGCTTGGCGGGCGGCCCCCGTTCTTTGCGTCGGGCGCTGCTCGCCGCGGTGGTGGGCCTCGCGGTCAGCGTTCACGCGGCATCGGCCGCCACCGTCGTGGTCAACTCGACCAGCGATGTGACCGCCAACGACGGCAAGACCACGCTGCGCGAAGCGGTCATGGCGGCGCAGAACGGAGACACGATCGAATTTGCCAGCAGTCTTTTCTCGGGGGCCACGCCAACGAAGATCAAGCTCAGCGCCGCGCTCGTTCTGACCAAGAGCGTGACGGTGGTCGGCCCGGGCGACTTCGCCAGCAGCGGCAATCCGAAACTCCAGATCGAGGGCAGCGGTTCGCATCGCGTGCTCCAGATCAAGTCGCCGGCCGTCGTGGTCATGGCAGGCATCGGGCTGAAGGGTGGCCGCGCCTCGGGCGGCGGTGGGGTGTTGATTGAAGAGGGGGCGAGCGCGACATTTCAGGGCTGCAACTTCACGGAAAACCGCGCCACCGGTTCCAATCGAGGCGGTGCGATCTTCAATCGGGGCACGCTCACCCTCGACCAATGCCTGATCAAGGGCAACAAGGCCACCGATGGCGGCGGCGTCGCCAGCCAAGGCCGGCTCACGATCGTGCGGAGTCTGGTGGAGGACAACTACGCCAAGGAGCACGGGGGTGGCATCTACGTGCGGAACGCCGCGCTCCAGATCGAGAGCTCCACGATCTCCGGCAACCACGGCGGCGAAGGCGGCGGCGTGGCGTTCGCGGCATTCGGACCGATGCTGCACCGCGCCACGATCACCGCCGCTACCCTCGCCGACAATACATCCTTCTCGAAGGCGGGAGCTTTGTACGTCGAAGGCTCGGCCGCCCTTGCCACGGTGGGTGGCTCACTCTTTGCCCGGAACACCCTCGTGAAGCGCCATGACCACGACGATGATGACGACGACGATCACGACCACGACTGGCGTCGGCGTTCGAGCGTCGGCCACGACCTTGGAACCACCAGCGGCGGCAAGATCGTCTCGGCCGACTACAATCTCTTCGTCAAGCCGGGCATGACCCTTTCGCCTTGGGGCCCCAATGACCTGATTGGCGCCGACCCGAAAATCAGCGATCTCGCCTGGAACGGGGGTCGCACCCGCACGCACGCGATCGCCGCGAACAGTCCCGCGCTGAACCGCGGCAACCCCGCGTTCACGGGCAGTCTCGCAAACACGGATCAACGGAGCTTTCCCCGCGTAGCGATCCAGGGTAGCCGCGCCGACATCGGCGCTTTCGAACTCGGATCGCCCATCGCGCTGAATCTGATCGGCGGGACGACCCTCACGGTGCCCCTCGGCACCGTGTTTGCCGACCCGGGAGTAAGCCTGAACGCGCCAGCCGGCACGGTCCTCACCCAAACGGTGAACGGCGTCCTGGGCGGGCAGGTCAACACCCTTTGCCCCGGCAGCTATGTGATCGTCTACACCGCCACCATCGGTTCCGCGTCCGCCTCCGTCTCCCGCACGGTGAACGTCACCGAGTCGATCTCCCTGGTCGCTCCGGCCAAGGTCACCCGCAATATCGAAATCGCCACCGGCAAGGCGAACGTGAATCTGGCCACGGTCGTGAGCGTCACCGGATTGCCGGTCAACGTGAACGTGCCACTGACGTATTCCGTGGCGGTCCCGTCGGTGGGCTACAACCAGACCGGTCTCGCGGCGCTGCCGACGCTATCGTTCGGCCAAGTCGGAGTCTACCCGGTGACGGTGAAGGCGTTTTCCCCCTGCGGCAGCGAAGTCGGCGCGGTGGCGTTTCAGGTCGTCATCGACCCGGGCAACGTGGCCTGGCCGCTCGCGATCGAGCTCGACTCGAAGCTCCTGCCCGCCGGCAACCGCTTCATCGGGTCGATCCAGCACAAGCTCGAACGCGCGGGCGAATCGCGCTGGTACCGGTTTCGCGGCAAGCCCGGCAGCCGTATTGAAGTTTCCCTTACGCAACTGCCGGCCAATTTCGACGTCGTCGTGTACGGCGACATCAACGCGGCCTACAACTCGCTGCTCGGCCTGATCAATTCCACGCCGGCCGACAAGACCCTCGCGCTGCTCGGCGCCGAATTCGCCCCCGAGGCGTACGCGCCCGAAGCCTACTCACCCGAGGCGTACGCGCCGGAAGCCTACGCGCCCGAGGCCTATGCCCCCGAAGCCTACGCCCCGGAAGCCTACGCCCCCGAAGCCTACGCGCCCGAGGCTTACGCGCCCGAAGCCTACGCCCCGGAGGCGTACGCGCCCGAAGCCTACGCGCCCGAAGCCTACGCTCCGGAGGCGTACGCGCCTGAGGCCTACGCCCCCGAAGCCTATGCGTCCGCCCAACAGCGCAGCCTGATCGCCTTCTCCGCGTCCGCGGGCACAGCAAGCGAAGGCGTCCGCTTCAACACCTATTCGTCCACCGGCGAATTCTATATCCGCGTGCGCGGCCAGAACGGGGTCTTCTCAACCGACGCCCCGTTCACGCTGACGCTCGCGATCCAGCAGGATCTTTGCGCCGGCCTGGCTGATTTCAACGTGACGCCGGCCACGATCGCGACCGCGGTCGCGGGCTCGCCGACGAGCCTGATCCTCTGGGACTCGGCGCGCATCGCCGGTACGGCCGCGGAGAAAGCGGCCCTCGGTACCTCCCTCGCCAGTTTCGCCACGGTGGCCAATGGCCTTGTGGTCGACCTGAACAATGACACTCGGATTCGCGCCCTTAATCAGCAGTCCGACGCCAACCCGTTCTGCCCGGTCGCCAAGAACCTCGTGGCCGACGCGATCCGCAACCTGATCCAGGCTTACCGGAAGGTGGAGCCGACGATCGCCGACATCACCCTGGTCGGCAACGACGACGTCATTCCGTTCTTCCGCACGAACGACGAGTCGCTGCTCGCCAGCGAGTCGAACTATTTCCCGCCGGTGAAGGACGGAACCCAATCCCAGTCGAGCCTGCGCTACAGCCAGGTGCTGACGCAGGATCGCTACGGTTCGTCCGTCCAGGTCGTGCTGGCCACCGGGCCGTACGATCTGCCGGAGATCCCGACCGGGCGCCTCGTGGAAACCGCCGCCGAGGTCACCCAGTACGTGACCGCCTACCGAGCCCTGTTCGACGGGTCGGTCAGCACCGGTGGCGTGCTGCCCACGCCACGGTCGGCCTTCGTCGCGGGCTACGATTTCCTCGCCGACTCGGCCGCGGCGATGCGCGACGATTTCGCGGCCGGCCTCGGCGCCGGCGGTACCGTCAACTCCCTCATCACCCCGGGTGACCAGCCGCCCGCGTTCGGATGGACGGCCAGCCAACTGCGCACCGCGTTTCTCGGTTCCCGTCACGACTTCGCCTACCTGGCCGCCCACTTCAGCACGGGCCGGCTGCTCGCCGCGGATTACGCCACGCGCTTCAGCGCGCGCGAAGTCGCGGAATCGCCGCTGAACCTCGCTTACGCACTGATTTTGAGTGCGGGTTGCCATTCCGGTTACAGCACCGTCGACAACCACGCCCTGCCGTTGCTGACCGATCAGCCGGATTGGGCGCAGGCTCTCGCCCAGAAGCGCGCGATGTGGATCGCGGGCACCGGCTACCAGTACGGCGACACCGACTTCATCGAATACACGGAGCGGCTCCTCCTCGAGGTGGCCCGCGCGCTGCGGACCGGCTCGGGCTCCATTGCCATCGGCCGGGCCCTGGTCGACGCCAAGCGTCTTTACCTTATGGATACGGCGATCATGCGCGGCATCCACGAAAAGACCCTGTTGCAGGTCGTGCTGTATGGTCTGCCGATGGTGAAGGTCAACCTGCCCGGAACCCGGATCAACCCGACGGCGCCCGCGGTCGACGTGGCCACGACGGCCCCGGTCGCCACCGGCCCCGGCGCCAGCCAGGGTCTCCGCACCGGCAACCTGTCGTTCAATCCCCCGCTGACCCGGGTCGACCGGACCCTCGATGTCGTGGGCACCAACACGACGATCGTGGCCTCTTATTTCCGCGGCTCCGATGGCCAGGTCTCGCTGCCCGGCGAACCGGTACGACCGCTCAAGTCGTTCAACGTCGGTCGCCCGGAAGGCTTTGTCCGGGGCATCGGGTTCCGCGGCGGCCTGTACACCGATCTCAGCAGTTTCGTGCCGTTCACGGGCGCACCCGCCACCGAGACACGCGGCGTGCACGGCTCGTTCTCGACCAGTGTCTTCTATCCGATCCTGCCGTGGAATCTCAACCGGATCGGCGCCGTGGCCGCTGCCAACGGTGTCTCCGAGTTGAACACGTTCCCGGCCCAGTTCCTTTCCGACGGCCCGAGTGCCACCACCGGCACGCTGAGGCGGTATGATCAGATGCAGTTCACGGTCTTCTACTGCCCCACCGCCACGGAAGCGGCCCTGGCCAATCCTCCCGCGATCAACCTGGTGGCGAGCACGGCGAGCGCGACCGCGATCACCTTTGCCATCGACGCCGCCGCGAACGTGCCCGCCGGGGTGCAGGAAGTCTGGATCACCTACACCGGGTTGCCCGGCTCCCCGCACTACGGGAAGTGGCAGTCGCTTTCGTTGACCGGACCCGCGAACGCCACGGGCATCGGCACGTGGACCGGAACGCTGCCCTTGAACGGAGCCAACCCGGCGTTGATCCGGTTCATCGTGCAGGCCGCGAACGGCTTCGGCGCCGTCGCCGCGAGCACGAATTTCGGCCGCTACTTCATCTCCGGCAACTCCACGCTCGATGGCGTCGGCGTGCTATCGACTCCCACCACCGTCACGCTGGACGCCGGCGTGCCCAGCAACGCCCTCTACCGGGCCACGATCCCGCTCTCGGCCCGGCTGGCCGCCGGCGGCGCGGGCCTCGCCGGGAAGCGCGTCCAGTTCCGGTTGGGGTCAGCCGTGGAATCGGTCGTCACCGATGCCAACGGCGTCGCCACCACGACGCTCCTGGTCAACGTCCAGCCCGGACCCTACGCGCTCGAAGCCGAATTCGCCGGCGACGCCACCTACCGCAACTCGTCCGCCTCGCGACCGTTTACGGTCACGAAAATGCCGACGGCGCTGACACTGGGCACCGGCCCCCGGGTGTCGGGCATTGCGCCGATCGTCGCCACGTTGAAAGCGCAGGATGGAACGCCGCTCAAGGAACGCACCGTCGTGTTCATCGTGGAAATCGGTCTCACCAAGATCGCCGTGGCCGAAATCACCGATGGTGGCGGGCAGGCGCGCGTTCCCATCAATGTACTGCCGGGTTCAAACTCGTTCACATACCAAGTCTCCGTCAACTTCGCCCAATCGGTCACGCTTCCGGACGGCAGCGTGGCCGCGCTCAGCGACCCGCTCTATCTCGGGACATCCGCGTCCGGCACTCTCAGCCT
>JBEIHL010000242.1:0-5759 GCA_040381375.1 Opitutaceae bacterium | reverse complement strand
TGTGTGTGTGTGTGTCGCTGTACGTCAGCGATTGAACGCGCTCGGGTGCCCCATCGGATGCCCCCCCCCCCGATCGGACGGGCACCCGGCGGAACGCGCGGGACAACGGCGAGGGGCGGGGGGGGGGGTGTGGGGGTGGGGGGGGGGGGGCCGGCCGGCCCCGCCCCCGGGCGCCCCCCGGCGGGGGCCGGCGCGCGCCCCCCCCGCTCCCAGGGGGAGTACAACCCGACGCGGCGATGACGCCACTTTGTCCTACCGCGGCAGGAGCGGCGTCTCGTGCACGACGGCGCCGGCGACGTCGTGATGGCGGACGATCATGCGCGGGGCGTTGTTCACCCGCTCGACGGTCACAGTGATGAAGCCGCCTTTCAGCCGGAAAAACTTCTGCACGGCCTCGTCGCCGGGCTGGGGCGAGTAGCCGCCGGCGTGGACATCCGACGACGGACCGGAGCCGAACTCCCGCAGGCCCGTGTCAGGATCGATCGAGCGGTACTGCCAATGGCGGTCGCCGTTGACGATGACCAGATTCGGCTGCGCGCCGAGGAAGCGGCGCATCTCGTCGCCCTCGGTCTTGAACCCGATGTTGGCGTGATTGTCGCGCTTGTTGCCCCGGTCAGGGCCGACGTAGGGAGTCGGCGAGAGCAGGACTTTGAACGTGGCGTCCGATTCGGTGATGGTTTTCTTCAGCCACGCTTTCTGGACCGGGCCTAGGATCGTCTTGTCCGGGCCATCGGGGTCGGTGTTGGGGCTGCGGGCGACGCGGCCCTCGGTGATCCAGATCTGCAGGTCGCGGCCGTACCGGACCGTGCGATAGGGGAGCGGACTCGACGGTGTCTGCTCGTGGAAAATGCGGACCCCTTCGTCAAACGTCAGGTCGCCGTACGTCTGACCAGGCCAGCAGTCGTTGCGCAGGATGTCGTGGTCATCGTAGGTGAAGTACGCGGGCGTGGTCCGATGAAAGGTCCGGAGGTAGGGCAACGCATAGAGCCGGTTCCACTTGAACCGCGCCAGCTCGGGCGAGGTCGCCCAGGGACCGCCCTTGTCGTAGTATTCGACGTCGCCGGTGTGGACCATGAAATCCAGCGCGAGCTGGCGCATCGCTTCGTAGATCCGGTGGCCGTTCGCCAAGTCGTCGCGGCGCGGGTAGTCGCCGCAGGTCACGGACGCGAAACGCACTGTCGCCACCGCATCGCGCGCCGGCGCGGTGCGGAACGAGCCGCGCTCGGTCGGGCCGGCGGCCCCCGCGGCGTCGCGCGACTCCACCGTTACGTCGTATCGGGTCGCGGGCCGGAGACTGCCGATGGGAAACTGCCGCGTGTGGTCGCGCTCCGGCGCCACGTTGGTCCAAGGGGTCTGGATACGACCCGAACCGTCGGTCGCGGCGACCGTGACGCGCACCGCGCCGGCGGCGCCGGGCAGCGCGCCCAGCATGTCCGCGAGCGTGCGACCGGGCGCAATCTGCGCGCGCCAGTCGAATGTGCCCACGATCTCGCGTTGGCCCGGCGGCACGGCGGGTTCGATCCACGCGGGACCGTCCCATTTCGCTTCCGGCGCCGTGGTCAGCCGCGTCCAGACGACGGCCGAGTCGGCCGTGACCTCACCGAGCTTGATGCCGTTGCCCTGATGGACGCCGGCGGCGTGGACGAATCCGGGCAGGCTCGACAGGAGACCAAGGGTAAGGACGGCCATTAGGCCACGAGGCGCACACGTCATGGTGGAGTGGGGACAGCTCAGGTTGAAAGCAACCGCGGCGGTGCTGTCGAACTCCGACGACGGGAATTTTTCCGGCAGGCCTGGGGTGGGGCGGATTTTCGTCCGCGACGGGGCGCGGAAACTGCCCCTTCCCTTTCGTGTATTTCGTGTATTTCGTGGTCCTTCCTGCCTCGCTTGAACATGGTCGATGCAAAACCTCTCCTTGCCGTCACGCTGGGTGATGCCGCCGACACCGGGCCCGAGCTGATCACCCGCGCCTTCTCCGATCCGGAAGTCAGGGCGGTGTGCCGGCCGTTCGTCGTCGGTGACGCCGGCACCGTCCGCGCGGCGCTCGCGATCACCCGCGAGCCGGCGACGGTGCGGGTGATCGGACGTCCCGCCGAAGCGGGCGGCGATCCGGCGGTGATCGACGTGCTCGATCTGGCCAATCTCGACGCGGGGCGGCTTGCGCGCGGCCAGGTCAGCGTGGAGACGGGCCGCGCGGCTTATGAGGCGATCCGGAGGGCCGTGGAGGTGACGCGGTCGGGGGGCGCGGACGCGGTCGTGACCTCCGCGATCAACAAGGCCGCGTTGCATGCGGCGGGTTTTCATTACGACGGCCACACGGAGCTGCTGGCGGAGCTGTGCGGCGGGCCGAAGGTCACGATGATGCTCGTGGCGGGAAAGCTGCGCGTTTGCCACGTGAGCACGCACGTATCGCTGGCGCACGCGATCGCGCGGGTAAGGCCGGAGCGGATACTCGAAGTCGTGACGCTGGCTGAAGCCGGTCTCCGCCAGCTCGGCGTGGCGCAGCCGCACCTTGCCGTGGCCGGACTCAATCCGCACGCGGGCGAGGGCGGAATCTTCGGCACCGAGGAGATCGAGTTTATTGCGCCCGCGATTGCGGAGGCGAACCGGCGCGGGTTTCGCGTCAGCGGGCCGTACGCGGGCGACACGGTGTTCTTTCGCACGTTGCAGGGTGAGTTCGACGGGGCGATCGCGATGTATCACGATCAGGGCCACGTGGCGGCGAAGATGCTCGGCATCTGGCAGGGCGTGAACGTCACGCTCGGACTGCCCATCATCCGCACGTCGGTCGAGCATGGGACCGACTTCGCCCACGCCGGGACGGGCAAAGGCGATCCTCGCAGTCTCGTGCAGGCCACGAAACTGGCGGCGACGATGGCGGCGCACCGCGTGCGGCCTAGCACCTGATTCTTGGACAGGATGGACCGGATGGGCAGGATCTGGGATGCATTTGCATCGAATGCATGGCATCGTCCGACTTATCACGGAGTCCATCCTGCAAATCCTGTTCATCCTGTCGTCCGTTTGGTTTGGTCGCCGCGTCAGGACCGGCGCTCTGCTCTGCGGCGCCGTCATCGGGTCGGTTCCGGTGCGGGCCGGAATCGTGGCGCGGTGGCGTTTCGAGCCGGCGACCGAGGTGAAGGCGGCCGCACCGGAGCCACGCGGCACGTCGGGTTCGGGCCGGGAATGGTGGGTGCTCGCGCGCGGAGCCGAACTCGGACCCGGCAAATTTGGCCGGGCGCTTTGGCCGGCCGGGGCAGGTCGGGCGGAGGCGGGCCGCGTTTCGCCGGTGCCGCGGCGGGTGATGGCGGACGCGGGCCGGCTCGACGGCGTCACCAATCCCATGGATTCCCGACTCAACCTCGGCGCGCATGACTGGTCGATCGAGTGCTGGCTGCGGCTCGAGGCCGGAGCGACGGACGAAGGGGTGATCTACGAAATCGGCTCGGGGCCGCCGGGAGCGAATGAACTCGTGACGCGGTTCAGCGTGTGGCCGCGGGAGAATGCGTTTGTGCTCACCGGCATCGGGCCGGTCGGGCCCGGTGAAGCGGAGTCGGTGGGGCGCCGAATCGAGTTCTCGGACCCGGCGGGTCCGCCGGATGGCGTGGCGCGGCTGGAGCACGTGACGCTGGCCCCGGCTGGTACGGTGCTGCCCCGCGAGCAATGGATGCACGTTGCCCTCGGGCACGATGCGGCCGCGGGCCTGCTGCGCCTCTTCCTGGGCGGGCGGGTCGTCGCAACCGCCCCGGCGCGCCTGACGGCCCTGCCTCGCGGACCGGCCGCGTACGTGGCCCTGGGCTGCGACGGTCGGCGGGGGCGCGTTTTGCCGGGGGCCATGGACGAACTCAGAGTGAGCGACCACGCTGGGCCGGCGCGCGATTTCGATCCGGACTCGACGCCGGCTCCCCTGGAAAACCCATGAACGACTACTTTCTCGCCGACGATCTCAGTGGAGCGCTCGATGCTGCGGCGGCGTTTCACCAGGCCGGCCGGCGGGTGGTGATCGCGCTCGACGCCGGGAATTGGCCGGACGTGGGGCCGGACGATGTGGTCGGCGTCACGACCGAGACCCGCAACGCCTCGCCGGACGTTGCGGCGCAGGCGGTGACCCAGGCGATCGCGTGCGGGCGGGAGCGGGGTGGCCGGCTGCTCTACAACAAAATCGACTCGACCCTGCGCGGGCCCGTGGCCGCGGAGTTGGCGGCGCTTTTGGCGGCCCTGCCGGAGGCGCGCGTGCTCTTCGCGCCGGCGAATCCCCGCGTGGGCCGGACGGTCCGGGAAGGCCGGCTGCTGGTGCGCGGGGTGCCGGTGGTGGAGACGGAGTTTGGCCGCGATCCGATCTGGCCGGTGCGGGAGAGCTCGATTCGCGCGCTGTTGGGTGCGGCGGCGGGCGCGCGCGTGGATACTCCGGACACCGAGACCGAGGCCGATCTGCGGGCGGCGGTGGTGCGAATGGAAGCGGCGGGTGGACCGTGGGTGCCGGTGGGCTCGGGTGCGCTGGCGCGGGCGGTGGAGGCGCCGATGAATGCCGCGGGTGCGGTGTCGGCCGGCTCGGTGGGAGGGAAGATCGCTCCGGACCAAGCCCGGGCCGCCGCGGACCGGGGCGTGCCGACATGGCGTGGGCCCACGCATTCTCGCATCGTGATGATTGGCGGCAGTGCGCATCCGGGTAACCGGGTGCAGGCGGCGCGGCTGACCGAGGCGCGCGGGGTGCCCGTGTGCGACCTCGGGGGGGCGGATCTCGATACCACGGTGTCCGGCGCCTTGACGGCGTTGCGAGAGCACGGGGCGGTGACCCTGATGGCGCCGGCGACGCGGCTGGCCGCGGACGAGACCTTGCGGGCGATCGTGGCGATCGGGCGGCAGGTGATCGAGCGGGGCGAGGCGGCGCGGCTATTCGTGACCGGCGGCGAAACCGCTTTCGCGTTGGCAAGGGCGCTGGGAATTTCGGCCTTGGAGTTGGTCGCGGAGATTGAAGCCGGACTGGTGCTCGCGCGCTCGGGCGAAGGGGCGAACCGGCGGTGGTGGGCGGTGAAGCCGGGCGGCTTCGGTGATGCGGAGACGTGGGTGCGGGCGTGGGATGCGCTGGACGACGTGAGGTAGGAACCGCGCTGTTGGATTGGCCCGCGGAAATGTCCGGATTGTTTCGGGGAATCGTTCCCGTTGTTTTCGAGCCGGCTGGGAAAATATTCGCAGGCGGCGGCACGACTTCAGTCCGAAGTGGTCATTTCTTCCATTGGCGCGGGGTGAAACCCGCGTCACCGCCACCTGTGGCATGGGGTCTGCGACCGGCTGGGCCCAAGTCCCTCGCGTGCAATTTCGCGCCTCCTCCGCCCCACGGAGGAATCGCTCGTCGTTGTTACTTTGCTGACACTTCTTGAATACAAAACCGTCTTGCTCTCGCTGCGCTGCATGAGACACATTTGCCGGACCTCGCGGCTGCGACCGTTCCTCCAAACTCCCCCCGCTCGTTGATTTTTGCCATGAATACTCCCCTTGTCGATTCCCGTTCGAACCCGGAACGTTTCGCCCGCTGGTCGCGGCTCCTGATGGTCTCCGCGGCCGCCGTTTTGGTGGGCGCCACGGCCGTCGCGCAAAGCGTCGGCATCTCCACGGCGGCCGGTCAGGCGGGATCCTCGGGAGTGACCAACGCCAATGGCACCCTGGCCCGTTTCAATCTGCCGGCGGGCCTCGCGAGTGACGGCACCTCAATCTACATCGCGGACGCGTCGAACAACGCCATCCGGAAGCTGCTGATT
>JBEIHL010000241.1:0-5780 GCA_040381375.1 Opitutaceae bacterium | reverse complement strand
GATCCTCTGGGACGCCCACCACACCTGGCGCAAGGGCGGCGAGGATCCGTTGGTCACCTGGCGCGCGATCCATTCTGGCGTCGTCCACGTGCACGTGAAGGACAGCATCGGCGTGCCGAGCGCGCGGCGTCCATTCACGTATGTGTTGCCCGGCGACGGCGAATTCCCGGCGGCGCCGCTCCTCGCGACGTTGCAGGCCGACGGATTTGCGGGACCGGTCAGCCTGGAGTGGGAGAAGCAGTGGCACCCGTACCTGCCGTCGCTCGACACCGCGCTGACGGTGGCCGCCACGCGCCGCTGGTGGTAGCCGGCCGGTGCGAATCAGCTTTTGCGCGCTCCACCGCGCGTATGACCCGTGCGCGGCCCGCCGCCGCGCGCCCGACTTTCACGTCATCCGTAAAATGACAAACGAGCCGGTCGGCCGGGCCGGCGGGGGACAGGGTTTGTCGTTCAATTGATGACGAGGGGCGGCGCCCCGGGGGAAGGCAGGCGGAGGCTGGCTGACCGGAGTCGGGGTTGAGCCCGGGGCGGTCGGTGGCTGCGCTTCGGGCTCGCGACGCAGCGCGGAATCGCCTCGGCTTCTCGCTCCGCATGAGTCTGACAATCTGGTCCAACGCGAAATTCTCCGAGTCCGACACCCAGCTCCTCGTCGAGGGTGTCCGCCCGCACCGGCTGGTGTTCTCCTCGGAATCCTCGGCCCTGGTCCTCCAACCGGGCCGGCCCGATTCCGAACTTGCGGCCGCCGACATCGCGTTCGGCCAGCCCGATGCGGCGCAGTGCCTCGCCAGCCGCAAGTTGCGCTGGGTCGAGGTGACGAGCGCGGGTTACGAGCGCTACGACACGCCGGAGTTTCAGGAAGGCTTCCGGGCGCGCGGGGCGATCTTTTCCAACGTCTCGGAGGTCTTCGCCGACTCGTGTGCGCAGCATGTGCTCGCGATGATGCTGGCGTTCGGCCGGCGCTTGCTGCCGTCGTATCGCGACCAGCTCACCACCCGCGGGTGGGCGTATGCGGAACGGCGATACGACTCGCGGCTCCTGACCGGTCAGAACGTGCTGCTGCTCGGCTACGGCGCGATCGGCCGTCGGCTGGTGGAGTTGCTGGCGCCGTTCGGCATGAACGTGACGGCCGTCCGGCGGCAGACGCGCAGCGAGCGCGGCATCCGGATCATCCCGGAGGAAAGCCTGAGCAGCGCGCTGGCGGCCGCCGATCACGTCGTGAACATCCTGCCGGGCAACGCCGGCACCCGCAACTTCGTCAACGCTCGCCGCCTGGCCTGCGTGAAGCCCGGGGCGCGGTTCTACAATGTGGGCCGCGGCGTGACCGTGGACGAGCGCGCCCTGGCCGAGGCGCTGCGTTCGGGCCGCATTGCCGAGGCGTACCTCGATGTCTTCGAGACCGAGCCGCTGCCGCCCGACCATGAATTCTGGGGGCTGCCGAACTGTTTCATCACGCCGCACACCGCGGGCGGTCGCCACGATCAGGATACGGCGATTGTCCGGCACTTCCTGCGCAACTTGGCCGCGTTCGAGAAAGGTGAAGCGATGGTCGACCGCGTCGTTTGAGGTGGAGCGGCCTGTCCCCAGGCGGCTGGCTGGGCGGACCGATGCCGGGAGTGCAGCTGCACGTTCCAAAGCAGCCCGGGGCCAGGCTGCTCCACCGTAGCGCGGCCGCCTACGCCTTCACGACGCGGGTGCCTGCCATCAAATCATGCAGGCACCGACCGTCCTCGCGGGCCATGAAGGAGAGGTCGACGAGCAGGAAGAGGAAACCGACCACGCCGGTGAACATGTTCAGTACGATCACGATCATCACCGGGATGAGGAACCGCAGCAGCACGCCCTGGACAAAACCCGCGGGCTGGCCGTCCTCGGCCCGGACCACCCGTACGCCAAACATCAGTTTGCCGAGGTTCTGGCCCCGCAGGGTCAGGATGACGGCCTGCAGCACGATGCCGGCACCGAGTCCGGCCCATACCCAAAGCACGCCCTCCATGACGATGGTTAGATCGAGTTCGCCCAGCGGCGGCATGGTGCCCCGGGTGATCTCCGGATACTGTTCGACCAACTTACGGCTGATCTTCAGCGAGCCGGGGATCGTGCAAAGAAAGTAGAAGAATGCGTTGATCAACGCCGCGCCGATCCGGGCACCGCGGCCGGCGGCTTCGGGCGTATCCTGGGCCGGCGCGGGCTCGAGCTCCGTCGCAGGCGCCATCACCGGTGGCAGGGCCTGGGGGTTGAACTCGGCGAAATCCCCGAGCGTCAGCCAGTCTTCGGAGCCGGCGGCGCGCGCCTTCGTTTCGAGATTGGCGCGTCCGGCTTTGAGCCAGGCGCGAACCTGTTCCGTGGTGACCGGACCGTATTCCCGGCCGTCGCCTCCGATGATGGTGAACATTACCGCAACGAACACGCGCAGTTCGGCCGCGTCAATGACGGTGCGGCCGCGACAACTCGCTCACCGCTTGCCTTCGATCGCCTGGATTCGTTCCGGAGTCGGCGGGTGGGTGCGGAGATAGCCCATGATCTTCGAATCTCCTTCGCCGTGACTCTTCGACAGGCGGCCGAGGATGCGGGCGAGATACGAGGGATCGAGACCGCCGCGGCGGAGTTCCTCGACGGCATGGGCGTCGGCTTCGCGTTCGAATTCGCGCGAAAAGCGATTCTGCAAGAGAAAGGTCGGCAGCGCGCTGCCGAAGGCCGTCGCCGAGGAAACGTCGCCGGTCACGAGTGCGAGCACGACAAAGACGGCCGAGTTCTGCATCACGGCCCGCAGGGTGTGCCGGTGCCGTACGTGCCCGCATTCGTGGGCCAGGACCGCGACGATTTCGCGGTCGTCCTCCGCGAGGTGCACGAGGCCGTCGGTGATGACGATCACGCCGGACGGCAGCGCGAAGGCATTGGCCGTGTCGCCCTTCATCGAGCGAAACTCGATCCGGTAGGGCGTCTTGTCCCCCACGGCGGCCAGGAAGCGGCTGAACTGGCCCTGCAGCTCGAGCTGCCGCTCGTGTGTCAGCTTCGTCGGGTCGAGCATCGTATGGTCGAGCGTGGCGAGGGTTTGGTTGGTGAGGGTGTCGGTGATTCCGGCTGGCAGCAGGAAGGCGAGCTTCCGCGCTCCCCATGGCAGCCCGAAGTGCAGCGTGGCCCAGCCGACGGCGGTGAGCACGACGACGGCCACCAGGACGTGCAGCCAACTGGTCTCGATCCGATGCAGCCAGGAGGCGGCCGGGTTGGGCGCCCAGGTGGCGATGACCGCGTCGAGGGCCGCGTTGTCCGCCACCTCGCAGCGTCCGCCGTCGATCAGGCGAATGAAGCGCGGGCCCCGCGCGAGCCGCGATTCGACCGTGACCTCACGGCGCGGATAACGCGCGGCCACGCCTTCGCCCGTCACCTCGAGCATCCCGTCCAACGCGTGCCACCGCAGCGTCACGGCGCGAGCCTGCGAAGTCCGACCGTCGAAATAGGTCGCGGGACTGTCGGTCATGGCGCGGGCGCGGAAGGGAGACGAGCCAGGTTAACCGCGAAACGCACGAAACACACGAAAGGACGGGGCGGTTTTCGAGTATTTCGTGGTGAATCCCTCTCTTCGTCGTTTCACACCCCGAATCCGAGATCGAAATCGAAGAAGTCGTTCGCCGCCTCGCCGAGGGCGCCGACGGGTGGTTGGGCGGCGGCGACGAAGGCGTCGACGTTGCCCGCCGGGATGACCTCCAGCCGGTCGAGCTGGAACTTGACCGAGCGAATGGCCGCCCACGGGTGCATGAGGCCGCCGGTCAGCGCGGTGACGAGGGTGTTCACAAAGTGCAGCAACAACAGGTCGCGGGCGCGCATGCCGGCCACGAACCGGTTGCCCGCGATGGCGGTGTGATTCCAGATGTAGGTAAACATCCGGGCCCGGAGGAACATCGTGCCGACAATCGCCAGGGGCACCGCGCCGAAGAACAGCAGGCCGATCATCCCGAGCGCGACCGGGGGCGGCTGGCCGCCCTGACGCACCGCGATCGAGGCAAAGACGACGGCCAGCATTGCGAAATAGAGCACGACGACCGGAAGGAAGAAGAGCGCCGCGATGCCGTAGATCCGATAGAAGTCCTCGGTGCGGCCGTGGAACAAAAACGGCGAGGTGCCAAACGCATGGTGGTTCACGACGAAATCCTTCTGGCGTTTCGCGATGAACGGAAAGATCAGGCCCAACGTGAGCGGCACGAGCAGCGGCCACAGCAGGAACACCCGGGCCGACGGTCCATAAGTGCCGGTGAAACTGAACTTCAACCCGCGCCACGCGGTGTTGCGGGCGTTGAACGAAAGCGCGCGCACGACAAACCATGGCACCGCGATCGCGAAGAGCACGGCGAGCGCGACGTAGAGAATCGGCGAGACCACCTGACTGAAGGTCAGCAACAGGAACAGCCCGACGACGATCAGGTTGCCGAGGAGAATGCGCTTGGGGTCCGCCAGGTACTCGAACGCGTGCCCAAAGAGCTTGGTGTTCGCGCAAAAATACCGGCGGCGGCGCACCTTCGCCCAGGCCGAGTAAATGCCCAGAGTCACGATCGTGAGCAGGACGTTGATGATCCAGATGCGGAAGTACTCCGACCACTCGCCGGTGAAGACGATTTTCTCCGGTGGGACGGACCCCGCCGCCGTGGCGGGCGTCGCGGCGGTGGCGTCGCCGGACGGGGCGGCGCCGGCTGAGATGGGGGCGACGGCCGGCGGGATGGGCGCAACGTCGACGGCGGCGGCGGGTGGCGCGAATTCCGGCAGGTCGCCAATCCGCTGCCACTCGGTCTCGCCGTCGCGGCGCACCTTCATTTCACGATTCAGTCGATTCTCGGCGATCCATTGCCTGATCTGATCGGCCGACACCGGGCCGTATTCTTTTCCATCCGCCCCGATGATCGTGAACATCGGGCCGGAGAAGTAGCGGCGTTTCCAATTGGGTCAACGCCGGATATGGAACCGGTGCCCGCCGGAGGGGCGGGCCCGCGTCGGCGACGCGGCCATTCGAACCGATTGGACGCGGACGTCCGCGCTCCGGCCGGGAAAATCCCTCAGCCTTTCTTGCCCGGTTGCCGTTCCGCGTTCTCGAAATGCCGGCCGCGAATCCGCTGCGGCGCCTCGTTGGCAGCCACGTTGAGCCGCGCGTCGTGCGCGACGCTGGGCGCGTGGAACCGGTGTGCCGGGTCGCTCTGGTGCTGGTCGATCGTCTCCCGGATCGAGAAGTGCTGCAGGGTGTCGTCAGTATTCGGATACAACCTGGCCGTCGCGGGCGAGGTCTCGGCGGTGAACTGGGCCTTGGCCTCGAGCCAGTCCTGCAGGTCGTCGCCCTGCGGGCAGCCGCGGGTGAGCCACAGGTAGTAGGCGCGCTCGCGGATCCAGGCCTCGGGAGGCTCTTGATGGACGGTCGGGACGGCGTGATTCGTTTTCATGGGATCATCCTTGGTTCGATGGTTGTGCTGCCGCCAAGATGCGCCCGATCCACCGTTTGCGCTCGGCATGGGTTGGCATTTATGCGCCGGGAATTGTGTTGCGAGACCGCCGCTCTCGTCAGCTTCCGCCGGCAACTGATGCGCAGGAAAACGCAGGAAACGCCAGGCCCGGGAGCGGACTCGGGCGTATATTCCCCACGTAGTCCCCATCCCCGTCATGAAAAACCTCTCACCTGTCACATCGGAGCCGAAATCCATCGGCGCGGCAGGCCATGGAGAACCCGTTTGGCGGATACGACGCGGTGCTGGTCGTTTGCGAATAAACCCGAAACCAAAGGAGGCCGTCATGAAAGCGCT
>JBEIHL010000240.1:0-5820 GCA_040381375.1 Opitutaceae bacterium | reverse complement strand
TGGTCTGAATCCAAACACGGCAGGCACAGTGATCCGCTTGCCCTTGCCGCCGCTGACCCAGGAACGCCGCCGCGACCTCGTCAAAATCATCAAAAGCGAAGCAGAGCAGGCCAAGGTCGCCATTCGCAACATTCGCCGCGACGTCATCAGCGACGACACGCACCGGCCGCTGCAGCAGCTGCTGGATTACGAGGAAGCACTGTTGGAGGGAAAGCGGAACGGGGAGGGAGATGGGAAATAGGGGCGAGGGGCGATAGGCTAGAGGCTAGGGGGCAATGGGTGAGGGGTGATCGGTCCTGGGTGATGGGCACAGGTTATGGGTCTGACTCACTTTCGTACCGGCGGGTCCCTGTCTTCCGAAGGCCGCTTCCCCATGACCCATCATAACAAACGCCCTTACGATTTATACTCTACATTGCCCGCAATCCTTAACCACAGATTTCTCAGATAACACAGATGTCCGGCGGGTTCCGTCCATCTGTGCCCATCTGTGTGATCTGTGGTCAAATTCCAAAAGCTTGGGGGGATTGGTATCACCCATCACCTATGACCTATGACCATAATCCCCCTCCTCCCTTCGCCTATCGCCCATCGCTCCTAGCCTCTCGCCTCCCCCAGAATCTCCAGCAGCCGCCCGAAGAGCCGATTCACCTTCGCCTGATTGTCCTTCACGAGGTCCTTGAATTTCGCGAAGTCGATTTCGGTGCCCTCGA
This sequence comes from Opitutaceae bacterium, assembly GCA_040381375.1. GTDB lineage: Bacteria > Verrucomicrobiota > Verrucomicrobiia > Opitutales > Opitutaceae > ER46. The sequence continues at coordinate 5,107 of JBEIHL010000240.1, read as the reverse complement.
GGCCGTTCGCGTAATTGTCGATCAAGGCGAGGCTGTTGTAGTTCAACCCCGTCTCGGTGCAGAGGTCGGCCTCGTGCGCGGCGGTCATGCCGATCACGTCGCCCCAGTCCTTCACGATGCGGATCTCGGCCTTGGTCTCGAAGCGCGGGCCGCGCATCTGAACGTAAACTTTCCCGGGATGCACGGTGAACTCAGGCGCCAGGCCGGCGATGATGCGCGGGATCAGGTTGTTCGCGATGCCGGGCGCGCCGCCCTTGAGCTCCGTGTCGAAGAGCGTCGCCGGGCCCTGCTGCAGCCCCACGTAGTCGGAGCACGACACGAACGTTCCGGGCGGCAGGTCTTTTTTCAGCGAGCCGACGGAGTTCAACGAGACGACGTCCCGGAACCCGAGCGCGGCGAGCGCCGTGATGTTGGCGCGGTAATTGATCGAGTGCGGCGGCAGCGGGAACGCGTAGCCGTGCCGGTTGATCAGGACGTGATCACCGCGTGACTTGTACGTCACGGGCCCGAACTTCGTCTCGATCGTCTGCACGTCCCAGGACGCAAAAAGCGTGGAGTTCACGATACTCGTGCCACTGATGAAGGCGACTTTCATAGGAGGGAAATCACGCCACAGCATTCAGGAGAGACAACGGCAAACGGAAGAGGGCGCCCCTGCCGAAGTACGGGGTGACGCGCCGGGCAGGATCACCACGAAACACACGAAATACACGAAAAGCAGCTTGGATCTTTTCGTGTGTTTCGTGTGTTTCGTGGTTCACGCTCTCCTTCCGAATTCGCACCCACCATGCCCCTCATCGACAAGCCGCTGCCCGAGCTCCACGAATACCGCGGTCGCAACCCCCGGCCCGATGACTTCGACGCGTACTGGGCCGCCGCGCGGCGCGAACTCGAGGCCACCGACCCGCAGCCGGAGCTCCGGCCCGCCGAGGTCGTGGCGCCGCGTCACGCCGAATGTTACGACCTGTGGTTCACCGGCGTCGGCGGCGCGCGCGTCTACGCGAAGTACATCCGGCCGAAATACACCGCGGACGGCGCGGCCACCGCGAAGCGACCGGCCGTGCTGCAGTTCCACGGCTATTTCGGCCACAGCGGCGACTGGTTCGACAAGCTGGGCTGGGCCGGCGAGGGGTTCTGCTACGCGGCGATGGATGCGCGCGGCCAGGGCGGACGATCCGAGGACAACGGCCAGGTGAAGGGCACGACGGTCCGCGGCCACATCGTGCGCGGGCTCGACGACCCCGACCCGCGGAAGCTCGCCTACCGTCAAATTTTTCTGGATACGGCGCAGCTCGCCCGGGTCGTCATGAGCTTCGGCGAGGTCGACGCCGGCCGCGTCGGCTGCTTCGGCATCTCCCAGGGCGGGGCGCTGTCGCTGGCCTGCGCCGCGCTCGAGCCGCGGATCCGGCGGGCCGCCCCGGTGTATCCGTTTCTCTGCGACTACCAGCGGGTCTGGGAACTGGACTGCGCGCGCGACGCCTATGAGGAGCTGCGGCTCTTCCTCCGCTACCACGACCCGCGGCACGAGCGGGTGACGGAGATCTTCACCAAGCTCGGGTACATCGACGTGCAGCACCTGGCCCCGCGGGTTCGCGCCGACGTGCTGATGTTCACCGGGCTCATGGACACGATTTGCCCGCCGAGTTCGCAGTTCGCCGCCTACAACAAACTGGCCGGCCGGAAGGAGGTCGTCATCTACCCCGACTATACCCACGAGGTGCTGCCGGGCATGATCGACCGGGTCTTCCGGTTCATGCAGGGCTTGTGACGGAGTATCGGGCGTTTCCCTATGCCTACCTCAAATTGGGAATAACTTCGGATTGAGTTTTCCCGTCGAAGAACTGAACCGTTGAACACCGTCGGCCTCCGTCCAGGGGCGCGCCGGTTCGCTTCGATGTCTACGCTTCAACCTTGGCTGGCGCTTTGCCAGCATATCCACCTCGTGCGGGGCCACCGGGTCGTCCTGCAGAGCGACCTGGCCCGCCTCTACGAGGCGCAGCCGCAGCAGATCGCCAGCCACGCCCGGCGATTTCCGGGCGATCTTTGTTTCCTCCTCGAGAATCCGGAATTGATCTGGGTCGAGCAAACGCCGGAGCCGGAGACGCCCGAGCCCGAGTACGGCTTCACCGAGCACGGCGCGCTGGCCTTGGCTTACGCCCTGAATAGTCCGTCCGCGGTGGCGATGAGCACTCAACTGACCCGGGCGTTCGTCGCCTTCCGCGCCGCCAAGGATCCCGGCGCAGACCGCGGGGGCCGCCGGCGACCTCCGACGACGGTGCCGATGGAGCAACGTGGCTTGAACCGATAAGCGGGGTTCAACTCACGCCGTCTTGGGCGCCGGTTGCATGATCGTTGCAACCTTCGTACGTTTGAAACGCAGCCGCACGCGATCCAGCCAGAGATAGACGACCGGCACGGTGTAGAGGGTCAGCACCTGGCTCACGACTAGTCCGCCCACGATGGCGAGACCCAGGGGGCGGCGCATTTCGACGCCTTCACCGGTTGCCAGCACGAGCGGCAGGGCGCCGAGCACGGCGGCGAAGTTGGTCATCAGGATCGGCCGGAGCCGCAGTTGCGCCGCCTGGTAGATGGCGTCGCGCGGCGAAAGGTCGTCGCGCCGTTCCGCGGCGATGGCGAAGTCGATCATGAGGATCGCATTCTTCATCACGATGCCGATGAGCAGAAAGAGCCCGAGGAGCGCGATCAGCGAAAACTCCGTGCCGGTCAGCCGCAGGGCCAGCAGCGCCCCGAGTCCGGCCGACGGCAGCGTCGAGAGGATCGTGAGCGGGTGAACCAGGCTTTCGTACAGGACACCGAGCACGAGGTACACCGCGAGCAGCACGCCGAGAATCAACAGCGGCTGGGCCTGCAGGCTGCGCTGGGAGTTCTGCGCGCCGCCGCCGTAGTTCACCATGATCTCCTTGGGCAGCATGATTCGGGCGAGGGCTTGGTCGATTGCCAGTTGGGCCTCCTCGAGCGTCACCTCGGGAGCCAGCCCGAACCCGACGTTGGCCGCGGCAAACTGCGAGCGGTGGCGCACCCGGTCGTCGATCAGGTCGTACTCGTAGCGCATGAACGCCGACAGCGGCACCCGCTGGCCATTGGCGCCGATCACGTGCAGTTGATCGAGCACGGCCGGGTCTTCCGTGTACTGCGGCTCGAGCTCCATCACGACGCGGTACTGGTTCAGCCGTTCGTAAAGCGTGGCGACCTGCCGCTGGCTGAACGAGCTGTTCAGGGTCTGCGTGATCGTCTGCATGTCGACGCCGAGCCGGCGCGCCGCTTCGCGGTCGATCTTGAGCGTGACCCGCTGGGTGCCGCCGTCCGAGATGGTCTCGACGTCGGTCAGTTCCGGCAGTTCCTGCAAAGCCGCGGACACCTTCGGCGCCCACTTGCGCAGGAGGTCGAGATCGTCGGCAAGCAGGTTGAGGTCCGATGAGCCCGAACTCCCGCTGCGGGGCATATCGAGGTCCTGCGAAACGCCGATATAGAGCGCGCCGCCCGCGATCGGCGGTGCATCCTGACGGAGCCGGGTCACGACGTCGTTGGCCGAAATCTTGCGCTCCGCGAGCGGCTTGAGCCGGATCATGATGCGGGCGTTGCTGGTGCCGGAGCTCCCGCCGGCGGTGCCGATGATATCCTGGACCGCGGGATCGGCCATGACGAAGCGCCGGTACGCCTCGATCTTCGGCTCCATGAGCTTGTACGAAAAACCGTCGTCGCCGCGCACGATGCCCGAGATCTGCCCCGTGTCCTGAGTCGGCAAGAAGCCCTTCGGAATCCGGACGTAGAGCGTGATGTTCAACGCGATGGTTCCCAACAGCACGAGCAGCGTGAGCCCCGGGTACCGCAAAATGAGCGCCAGTGAGCGGGCGTACCAGGCCTGCCAACCCGCGTAAACGCGCTCCGTCCACTGCATGAACCGACCCTCGCCCTCGTGCGACCGGGGCTTGAGCCAGCGGGCGCACAGGCTCGGGGTAAGCGTGAGGGAAACCACCAGGGAAACCAGCATCGCCGCCGCCAGCGTGATCGAGAATTCCCGGAATAGCCGCTCGACCAGACCACCCATGAACAGGATCGAGACGAACACCGCCACGAGCGAGAGGTTCATGGCCAGCAGGGTGAAGCCGACCTCGCCCGCGCCCTTCATGGCCGCCCGGAACGGCTTCAACCCGCGCTCGATGTGGCGGGAGATGTTTTCCAGCACCACGATCGCATCGTCGACCACGAGGCCGGCCGCCACGATGAGCGCCATGAGCGAGAGATTGTTCAGCGAGAACCCGTACAGGTACATGATGCCGAACGTGCCGATGAGCGACACCGGGATCGCCAGGCTCGGAATCAGGGCCGCGCGCGCGCTGCCGAGGAACAGGAAGACCACGAGCATCACCAGCCCCGCCGAAAGCATCAGGGTGAACTCCGATTCCTTGAGCGTCGCCCGGATGCCCGGCGAACGATCCATCACCACGGCGAGATCGGTGTCGGCCGGGAGCAGCGCGCGCAGCATCGGGAGCTGCGCGTAGATCGCATCGATCGTCGCGATGATGTTCGCGCCCGGCTGGCGGCTGATCATCAGCAGCACGGCGGGGCGGTCGTTGTGAAAGCCCTTACTGTTTCGGTCCTCGACCGAGTCGCTCACCTTCGCGATGTCGCCGAGGCGGACCGGCGCATCATCGCGGTAGCGGATCACGAGCGACTGGTACTGTTCCGCTTTCCGCAATTGGTCGCTGATCTGCACCTGCCACAACCGGTCCCCCTGCTCGACCATGCCGCGCGGCCCGAGCGAGTTCGTGGCGCTGATGGCCCGGCGGACTTCGTCGAGCGCGATGCCGTAGTGCGCCATCGCATGCGGATTCAACTGCACCCGCACCGCCGGCAGCGAGCTGCCGCCGACCGAGACTTCGCCCACGCCCGTGATCTGCGAAAGCTTCTGCGCGATGATCGTCGCCGCCGCGTCGTACAGCTTGCCCGGCGCGAGATTCGGCGAACTCAACGCGAGCGCCATGATCGGCGCCTGCGAGGGGTTCACCTTTCGAAACGTCGGATTGCCGGGCATCCCCGCCGGCAGCTCGCCCCGCGCGGCATTGATCGCCGCCTGAACGTCGCG
>JBEIHL010000239.1:0-5826 GCA_040381375.1 Opitutaceae bacterium | reverse complement strand
CTGGCGCTCGTGCTCGCGTTCTCCGCGATCTATCTGATCTGGGGCAGCACGTACCTCGGCATCCGCGTCACCCTCGAGTCGATGCCGCCGTTCCTCATGGCTGCCGTCCGGTTCCTGCTCGCGGGTTCGATTCTGCTGGCCGTGCTCAAACTGCGCGGTGCGGTCTGGCCGACGCGCCGGCAGTGGGGCATCAACGCCATCGTCGGCACGCTGTTGCTGCTGGGCGGCAACGGCGCCGTCGTGTGGGCCGAGCTCACGATCCCCTCAGGCATCACCGCGCTGCTGATCGGCGTGGCGCCGCTTTTTATCGTGCTCACCGAATGGGCCTGGCCCGGCGGCACACGGCCGACGGCCACCACCACGACGGCGCTGCTGCTGGGTTTTGCCGGCGTGGTCTGGCTCGCCGCCCCGTGGGAATCCGCCGCCGGGGGCGGACTCAACCTCGCCGGCGTCGGCGCGATTCTCTGCTCATGCGTTTTCTGGTCGGTCGGCTCGATCTACTCGCGCCACGCCCGTCACGGCGCCGATCCGTTCGTCGCGGCCGCGCTGCAGATGCTCTGCGGCGGCACCGCCCTGTTGCTGGCCGCGGGGCTGCACGGAGATTTCACCAGCCTGCGGATTGCGGACATCACGGCCCGCGCCTGGGGTGCGTTCGGCTATCTCGTGCTGCTTGGCTCGCTCGTGGGCTTCTCCACCTTCGTGTGGCTGATGAAGCACAGCACGCCGGCCCGCGTTGCCACCTACGCGTACGTCAACCCGGTGGTGGCGGTGCTGCTCGGCTGGTTGATCCTCGACGAGCCGATCACGACCCGCACGCTGATCGCGTCAGCCATCATCGTCACCGCGGTCGTGATCATCACCACCGAAAAATCCCGCCGCCCGCAGTCGTGAAAAGCCGCCCTCACCTCCGCTCATGAAGATCGCGCTCGCTCAGTCCGACGCCGCCATCGCCCGCTGCTTTGGGGTCATGTCCCAACTTCGGCCCCACCTCGTTGAGTCCGATTTTGTTTCCCGTGTGCGTCGCATGCAGACGGAGGGTTTTCACCTCGCCTCCCTCGAGGACGCCGGCGCCGTGTGCGCGGTCGCCGGCTACCGCTACTACGACAAGTTGTTTTCGGGCCGGAATCTTTACGTCGACGACCTCGTGACCGATGCGTCGCGTCGCTCCCGCGGCCACGGTGCCGCCCTCCTGCAATGGCTGGCAGATGAGGCCAAGCGCAACGGCTGCGTGCAACTGGAGCTCGATTCGGGCGTGCAGCGTTTCGAGGCGCACCGGTTTTATTTCCGCGAACGCATGCACGTGTCGGCGTACCACTTCGTCGTCGGGTTGAAAGCGCAGGCACCCACCAACGCGGCCGGCGAAGCACGCTGAGGCTGGAGTTGGCCCACGGAGCACACGGAAGGGCCCGATCCGGTTTTTCCGTGTGCTCCGTGTTTTCCGTGGGCCAACCCGCCGCATCGAAGACGGCGTCCGCGGGGCTTTCCCGGACGTTACACCGGCATGATCCGCACTCTGCACCGCGAACAGTTCGTGCCCGGCGATCCCGCCCGAATCTGGGACTTCTTCGCCACGCCGCGCAATCTGAACGAGCTCACACCGCCCGGGATGTCTTTCGACATCCTCGGCGAAGTCGCGCCCCGGATGTATGCGGGTCAAATGATCGAGTACCGCGTCGGCATCCTCCCCGGCGTGAAGCTCCGCTGGCTCACCGAGATCACGCACGTGCATGAAGGGGACTACTTCGTCGATGAGCAGCGCATTGGGCCCTACAAGCTGTGGCATCACGAGCATCGTTTCACGCCGACGCCAGACGGCCGGGGCGTGTTGATGACGGACAAGATTACCTACGATCCCGGTTGGGGCCCGCTCGGCGGGGCGGCCAACGCACTTTGGATCAAGCATCAGCTCACAGGCATTTTCGATTATCGAGCGACGAAAGTGGCCGCGCGGTTTCGGTGAGCGGACGGAGCGCGGGAGAAGAACCGCCTCAGAGCCGCGTGGTCACGCTGAAGCTCCACGTCGTCGGCTCGGCATAGCGGTAGATGAAATTCGGTTTGCGCTGCGTCGTGTTGAACGAGGTCGCGCCGGTGATGCGGTAGCGGCTGTCGCCGTTCATGAGGTCGTAGATGTTGTTAAATCCAAGACGGAACGTCGTCTGATATTTTTGCCGGATGCGACGGTCGTAGAGCAGGTAACCGTGCAGCGGGAACGCGGCGCCGGCCGTGTACGGATTGCCCTCGAAGATGTAGACGTTGTAGTCGGGCGTGAAGATGCCGTTGAGGCCGATGCGGAAGCCGCGGACGCGGGGAACCTGGTAGTCGAGGACGAAGCTGCCCGTGTACGGCACGCTGCGGCGGCCGGCGACTTCGTCGGTGAGCGTGTTCGAGCCCAGCACATTGCGGGCATTGGTCAGCACGGCGGGCAGCTCGGCCATCGTGCGGTCGCCACCGGGCGCATTGGCGGCGGTCGTGCGCTCTTCCGCGGCGGCAAGATACGCGCGGAACTGGGAGAAGTCGGCCTGGGCCCGGACGCGATTCGCCGAGAACGAGACGCGCGACTGCACGCCGAGCCAGCGCTGGCTCTGCAGGGTCATCTCGATGCCGCGCGACTGCTCGTTGGAATTCACGGTGCGACGCTCGTTGTTCAGGCCGTTCACGACTTCCAAGTAGCGCGGATCGCCCGGCAGGACGTTGTTCGGGTTAATGAGGTCCTCGAGCTGCGTGAGGTTCAGGACGTCGGGCAGCCAAGCGTAGGCGGCGTTGACGCGTTTCGTGTCGTAGAACGAAATGGAGTAGGTGAGCTTCCGGAAGAGCTCGAAGCGGAGACCGACCTCCTTCGTCTTGCCGCGCACGGGCCCGATGTCCGGGCCGAAAAACACCTGGCGGGATTGCCAGTTGAACGACTCGGAGCTCGACGCGATCGCGATCACGCGGGCCCACGAGCCGCGCCAGGCCTCGACGGTGAGGCCGGCCATCTTGCTCTGGGCGGAGAGGTCGAAACGGGGATCGTATTCGTAGGCGGCGGGATTGTCTTCCGGCATGCCCGGGTGGATGAAATGGCCCCGCGCATCGGTGACGTGGGCGGATTCCTTCGGCACCTTGCGGCTGAGGGCATTCCAGCTTACGCCCAGCAGCGTGTTCACGCGTCCGTTGAAATAGTCGCCGGAGAGCGAGGCGGTCTGCGTGCGCGCGTAGCGAATGTCGACGAAAGGCCCCGTGACCGTAGAACTGTAGTAAAACGCAGGCTTGAACGTCGGAGTGGTCGGCAGGTTGGGAATGAGAAACCGATCGAAAAACTGCTCACTGCCGAAGGCCGGATCGTCGAGGTAGGCGCGGAGGCGGATGCCGTTGCTGGCCGCGAGGCCGGGCGCGGCGTCATTGTAGAGCCCGAAACGTTCAGAGAGCTTGAGATCCTTTTGGTGCAGGGCGGTGACCACCAGGAGCTGTTTGCCGAAACGGCCGAAATCGAAGGGATAGACCGCGGCGACGCGCCCGGCTTTGACGACGTTCCCGAACACCTTGAAGGCGGCGCCGCCGAACGCCGCATCTATATAGGGGCGGCCGGCGCCGTCCACGCTCAGCACCGGCGGTGTCTGGCTCGTGCCGAACGAATTGTCGTTCCGGTCTTCGTGCTGGTACTGCTGGTTGTAGGCGAACTCGAGCGAGAGTTTGCCGATGCGCTGCTCGACCGTGACGTTGGCGACGTTGAACGTGCGGTTGTTGTAGTCCACCGTGCCGAGCATGTTGGTGTACTGGTCGAATCCACCGAAGGTCTTGAACGTGCCGTTCGGCAGGCGCACGGCCTGCGTCTGACCCTGCAGCAGGGACACCTGGTTGCCCGAAGTTCCGCTGCGATCGATCGCGAGCGGCGGGTTGGTCGCCGTGCGCTGGATGATCTCTCCGTCCGAGGTATAGTACCACTGATTGTTGGTGCTGAAGCCGCGGCCGGCGGCAGCGCCGTCGTTGATGGCCAGCGCGCTGTCGGCGCGGACGCGATGCGTGGTGCCCCGCTCGCCCTCAACGCGGATCGTCGTCGTCTTGAACGGCTCGTAGGTGAAGGCAATGTGGCCGCCGCGAAAGACATCGTTGGTGCCTTTGACGTAGGTCCGGTTGCGGCGGTTCGCGAGGTTCACCCGCATGAAGAACTTGTCGTGCAGCTTGCGATTCGCATCCAACTGGAAGCGGAACGTGTCGTAGGAACCCACGCTCGCGAAGAACTCGGTCGCATTCCGCGAACGCGCGCGTTTCGTATAGATCGTCGCCTGGCCGCCGGGCGACGAGTCGCCGAACATGAGCGAATTCGAGCCCTTCGCGAAGTCGTAGCGCTCGACGTTGTAGGCGTCGGACGGGACGTACCACGTGAAGAAATTGCGGGACGCGCCGCCGGTGCTGAGGCCGCGGTAATTGATGCGCTCGTCATTGCGCGCCTCGAGCCGGGGCGTGACGTCGACGCCGGCGACGAACCGCGCCGCATCGTCCAAGCTGAAAGCGCCGAGGTCGCGCATGAACTCGGAGGTGATCACGTCGACGTTCACCGGGACCTTGATGAGTTCCTGGTTGGTGCGGCTGCCGATGAGCGTGGTCGTGGCCTGCCAGGACTTGTCGTCGGTGTCGGAGACGGTGAAAGGCGAGAGCGAAACGACGTCCCCGTTCGGCGGCGTGGGCGGCGTTTGGGCGGCTGGGGCGAAGGCCGGAGCGATGGCGGCGGCGGCGGCCACGACCAGAATACGGGGTAGGTTCATCGGGGCAGGGATTGCGAGGTAGGGCGACGGGCAGGATTCCATGATCGCGCCACGCGACAAGACGGGAAAATCACCCGATGATCGGGCGCCAAGCATGGTCCCACGCGGGTCAGATCTGCCGACCTGCCGGCGAGTCACTCGGCTCTGATCCAATCGACCTCGAGCGCGAAGGCGCCGGGGTTGCCGTCGGCGAGCGAGAGGCCGATCTCTTCGACCCGCGCGCGATCCAACGGCGGACCGGAAAGCGTTTGGCCACGGAACATCGGGACGAGCGCGGCGAGCGGCACGCGGGCTTCGGTCCATTCGTCGCGCTGGGTGGGAAACTCCGCTTGGTAGGAGATGCGCGAGCTGCGGAACTGAGCGTTGGTTGCGATTTGCAAGCGATAGGTGCGGCCGTCGCCCTTGACCCGGAGCACGATCACTTTTGCCGCGCTCAAGTCGCGCGTGGGGCCGCCGGATCGGATGGAGGAGAACCCGCCGTTGTTCTCCAAAGAAAGAATGCCGCGAAAGTGCAGGCTGCCGTCGACCCGTTTCGCGCCGCCGCGGGAAACGCCGCCCATTACCCCGTCGTTCACGGCGGTCCAGCCGGGTTCATCGGCCGCGCCGGAAAAATCGAAGAGCTTCACGGAGTGGGCGGGTGTTTTGTCCGAGGTCGGCGGTTCTTTTCGCGCTTCTGCGGCGGCGAACAGGGGAGGCACGGCGGTGAACACGAAGGCTGGGATGAGCAGGCGGAAGAGGCGCATCGGGGACGTTCGAGCGTTCATGGCGCGTGTCAAGTGGCCGGGCGATAGGGGTTGGACCGGACGTTCGGCGATGCACCGCGCCGCCGGCCACGTCTTGCGACGCGTCACGCCCGCCGAACGAACCAGGCGCCCTCACAGGGTCAACGGCTGGCCTTTTTGTCGAAAGATTTTCTGGACCATCCGGCGGTAGTTGCCGCCAAGCACCTTCATGCGATCGGAGGTGCTCAGCCTGGCTTCGAACACCTTGCTGAGTTCCGTGGAATAACTGCGGCTCGGTCCGTGGCCGCCCCAGACGATCCGGTCGACGCCCAGTTCGTTCACGGCGTGATCGACCTGGCCGG
>JBEIHL010000238.1:0-5847 GCA_040381375.1 Opitutaceae bacterium | reverse complement strand
CAAGAAGGTCGCGGCATCGTCGCCTATCACCCGCAGCCAACAGGCGGGGCGCCAGGGAAAAAAGGCCGTGGAAGTAGAAAAGTTGATAGGCATTAAAGTGCTGAAGGACAAATTTTTCAGGAAAATGTGGTAGAATTTGAAAACTGGACGTTGACGGAACCGACCGGAAGCGTATTCGTTCTCTCATCAAGTTTTAACACTTCTCCCGCCTAGCGGGAGTTTTGGGGTAACTAAGAAAGCAAAGGCCGGTCGCGTAGGGGTAAGCGACCGGCCACTTTTTTTGCCCAAATTCGGCGGTGACATGAGACGCTGGGGGATCGAGGTGAGGCTTGCGCGCCGCAACGGCGGCTGACCAAGCTGGCAGTTGATGCAAAAAACCTCGGATATCAACGTCGTCGAGACCCGAGCCCTGCCGTCTCCGGCCCAGTTGCTGACGGAGCTGCCGAAGACGGATGTGCAGGCTGAGTTCATCGCCCGGACCCGCCGTGAAATTCACCGGCTGATCTTCACCGACGACAAACGTTTCCTCCTGATCGTCGGGCCGTGCTCGATTCACGATCTAAAAGCCGGCCGTGAGTACGCCACCCGTCTGGCGGCGCTGGCCCGGGAGGTCGCCGATCGCGTCATGATCGTGATGCGGGTCTATTTTGAGAAACCGCGCACCACGGTCGGCTGGAAGGGCCTGATCATGGATCCGCATCTGGACGGCACCCACGACATCGCCACCGGCCTCCGCACCGCCCGCACGTTTTTGCGCGAAGTCCTCGACCTCGGTCTGCCCACGGCCACCGAGTTGCTCGACCCGATCACGCCCCAGTACATCGCCGACTTGATTTGCTGGTCGGCGATCGGCGCCCGGACGGCGGAGTCCCAGACGCATCGGCAAATGGCGAGCGGGCTCTCGATGCCGCTCGGTTTCAAGAACGGCACGGACGGCTCCATCAACACGGCGATCAACGCCATCAAGGCGGCCGCCTCGCCGCAGACGTTTCTCGGTATCAATCTGGACGGCGCCGCGTCCGCGATCGTGACGCGCGGCAATCCCGACTGTCATGTCGTCCTGCGCGGCGGCACCGGCGGGCCCAACTACTCCCAGGCCCACATCGCCCAAACGGAAGCCCTGCTGGCCAAGGCCGGCCTGCCCAAGGCAATCCTCGTCGATTGCTCGCACGACAACTCCGCCAAGCAGCCGGAACGCCAGCCCGAGGTCGTGCTGGCGCTGCTTAACCAAGTCGCGGGCGGCAACACGTCCATCATGGGCGCGATGATCGAAAGCAACCTGGAGAGCGGCAATCAGTCATTCCCCCAACCGAAGGAGAATCTGCGGTACGGGGTTTCAATCACCGACGGCTGCATTGACTGGGCGACGACGGAGAAGCTCGTCCGCGACGTCCACGCCTCGCTCGCGCCCCGTTTCGCCTGAGCCTGCAGAACGCGCAGGTACGAAGACTTATACCAATCGCTCCCTGCTTCAGGACTCTTCGTCCGACGCCCTGGGAGCGCCGAGCTCCAGCTCGGCTCGCCGTCTGCATGGGCCGAGCTGGAGCTCGGCGCTCCCAGGTTCGGTATCGTCCGATTGCGAGCAGCAACGGGTATTACTCCGGCGGCGCCGGTCGCGCGGGCGGAATCAGCGAGTAGAGCACCGGCGTCACGAGCCGGGACAGCAGCAGCGAACTGACCAACCCGCCCATGATCACGACCGCGAGCGGTGAATACAGTCCGCTGCCCTGCAACGCCAGCGGCAGCAGCGCCCCGAGGGCGGTGAACGTGGTCAGCACGACCGGCAAGAACCGGGTTTCTCCCGCCTGCTCGATCGCCTGCCTGAGCTCGACGCCCTGCGCGCGCAGTTGATTGGTGAAGTCCACCAGCAGGATCGAGTTCTTGATCTCGATGCCGATGAGGGCCACGAAGCCGATCGCGGCCATGAACGAGAGCGAGTAGCCGGTGAGCCAGAGGCCGACCAGACCGCCGATGAATCCGAGGGGAATCACCGACGCGACGATCGCCGTGCCGCGGAAGCTGCCGAACTCGAGCACCAGGATCGCCATGATCCCGAAGGCCGCGATCACGATCGCGCCCGCGAGACCGCCGAAACTCTCCTTGCGGCTCTCGACCTCCCCGCCAAACGACCAGCGCGCGCCGGCGGGCCAATCGAGGTCGCGCAGGGCCGCGGCGGCGAGCTGGGTGAGGGCGTTGACGTTGTAACCGTCGCGCACGAAGGCCGTGACGGTCGACGAGCGTTCGCGGTTGAAGCGTTGGATGACCGGCGGCGCGCTCTCAAACTTCAGCTCGGCCACCTGCGCGATCGGCAGGTACGCTCCCGTCACCGCACTCTGCACCTTTATCTTCGGCCAGTTTTCCAAAGTGGCCCGCTCGCCACGCGGCAGCGCCAACTGGATGACGCGCTCGTCGCCGTTGCTCTCGCGAAACCGTCCGACCTCCAGCCCGGCAAACGCGAGGCGTACGGCCCGGTCGATCTCCAGCTCGCTCACGCCGAGGGAGGCGGCGACGGGTTTGTTGATCACGACCCGCAGGTCGGTGCGCCGGGTGCGCACGGGATTGCTGACGGCCTGCGTGCCTTCGATCCCGCGCAGCAGCGCCTCGACCCGCGCCGAGAGCATCGCCAGCTCATCCAGGTCCTCGGTGAAGATACGCACCGCGATCGGCGCCTCGATCGGCGGGCCGTTCTCGAACTCCTTCACCACGATCCGGGCTCCCGGAATCGCCGCCAGCTTCACGCGTAAATTCTCCAGCACCGCGGGCGACTGTTTCGGATCATATTCGTGCAAGGCCGCGAAGATATCCGCCACGCTCGCCTTCGGCGCCTGCGGACCCTCGTTGTAGTAAATCTGCGGGTTGTTGTTGCCGACGGTGGTGAAGTAGCGCGCCACCGCCGGCGTCGCCGCGAGCACCGCCTCCACCTGCCGTGCCACGGTATCCGTGGCCGCGATACTCGCACCGTCCTCGGCCTCGATCTGGATCAGGAACTGCGGCACGCCCGCCTTCGGGAAAAGCGAGAATCCGATGCGGGGCACCAGCGCCAGGCTTCCGACCACCAGGCAGGCTGACCCCACGAGGGTCCAGATCCGGTGCCGCATGCACCAGTGCAGGAGCGGCCGGTAGCTCCGCTCGATTCCGCGATGCAGGCCGCGCAGCAGGAAGTTCCCCTCCGCGTGCTCGTCGCCGCGCAACACCAGGCTCGCCAGCAGCGGGATGATCGTCAGCGCCACGAGCAGCGAGGCGAGCACGGTGTAGACAACCGCCAGCGGCAGGCTGCGGATGAACTGCCCCGCGCCACCCGGCAGCATGAGCAGCGGGAGAAACGCAAACAGCAGCGTCCCCGTCGTGCCCAACACCGCCACCGCGATCTGCTGCGTGCCCTGCACCGCGGCGGCCACCGGACCGTGACCCATCCGCCGGAAGCGCGCGATGTTCTCCACCACGACAATCGAGTCGTCCACCAACAGGCCGAGGGCGATCACACAGCCGACGATGCTCAACTGGTTCAGGCTGTAGCCAAACGCGGCCAGCACCGCGACGCCGATCGCGAGCGAGAGCGGGATCGACACGACAACGAGCATCGAGGCCCGCAGGCCGAGGGGCAGCACCGTGATCAGCACGAGGACGAAGGCGATGAGGAAGTCGTGCTCCAGGCGGCCCAGCCGCAGTTCGACGTTGGCCGCCTGGTCCCAGCCAACTTCCAGCCGCACATCGCCCGGGAGCGTCGTTTGGAAACGCGCGATCTCCTCCCGCAGGGCGCGGCTGAGCTCGAGCAGGTTCTGCGCGGCCCGCGGACGGACCGTCACGAAGACGGCGCGTTCGCCATTGTACCGGCCGAAGTCCTCTTTGTCAGCCGTGGTCCAGGCGACCTCCGCCACATCCTTCAAGTAAACGACCGCGGCCCCGGTCGTCAGCAAGGGCGTCATGCGCACGTCGTCGAGGCTGGCGTAACTGCCGCTCGTCTTGAGGTTGAACCGACGGTCCCCCACATCGACGGATCCGCCGGGAAGGCTGGTGTTGTCGCCCTGGATCGCCGTGATGATCTGGCCCAGCGAAAGGCGTTGCTGCGAGATCCGGTCGAGATCCAGCGACACCCGGAGCTGCTTTTCCGGATATGCGTGCTTGCGGGCCTGCCGGACGCCAGGCACCGACTCGGCCCGCTTCCGGAGCGACTCCGCCAGCTCCTGCAGCCGCGGGTAGCTCGCGTCGGGCGAGACCAGCGCGATCTGCATCATCGCGACGTTGATCGTCTGAAGCTTTCGCACGTCGATCTCGACCACGCCAGCCGGCAACCGAGGACGCTCCACGTTCACCTGCCGGAGCACGTCCTCGTACTTCTTCTCCGAATCGGTCCCGTAGGTGAAGTCGACGCCGATGTACGCATAGCCGTCGCGGACGGTGGAACGGATCTTGTCGACGTCGTCGAGTTCCTTGATCGCGTCCTCCAGCGGCCGCGCGACGAGCTGCTCAATCTCCTTCGCGTTCGCGCCGGGATATACGGCGACGACGAAGAAAGCCGGGACCTTGATGTCGGGATCCTCCTGCCGCGGAATGGTGCGATAGGCATTCCATCCGAGCACCGCGAGGCACAGGAAGACCACGAGGGTGAACTGGGAATGGCGGACGGCGTGCTCAGTGATCTTCATGCGCTGGTTCCCCCGCGTCTGCGTCAGGGCTTGAGCGTCACTTCGCTGCCGTCGCGGATGAACTCCGCGCCGCCGCTCACGATGCGCTGCCCCCGGGGCAAGGCGGTGCGCAGGTAAACATCCGCGCCGTCGATCACCTCGATCTCCACCGCCACCCGTTTCACTTTCCAGGTGGCCTCGTCGACGAGGAACACGCTCGCGCCGCGCGCGTCGCCCTCGACCAGCGCCGCGGCGGGCACAATCGGTCGGGCTTCGACCGCCCGCGGCTGGATCGTCGCCACCACCACCGCACCCGAGCGCGCCCCGCCCGGCGTACCGTCCAATTGAATCTCCACCGGAGTGGTCCGGGTCGTCGCCTCGGCGGACTCGGAGATGGCAGCCACGCGACCCGCCACGAGTCCAGACAAAGATCCCGCGTGCGTCACGGTCGCGGCATCGCCGAGGCGGATGCGCCCCGCGTCGCCATCCGCCAGCCCGACCCGCACCAGCCAGCCCTCCGACTCCGAGGCGAACGCTAGGATCTCCCGGCCCGCCGTCACCCACTCGTTCGGTTCCGCGAGTCGCCGCAGGATGCGACCGTCTTCCGGCGCCACGATGACCGCGTACTTCCGATTGAAGTCCGCGATCCGAAGCTGCGCGGCCGCGAGGTCCACCGCGGTGCGGGCGTCCTGGAGATTCTCCAGCGTCGCGACGCGCTCCGCCGCCAGCTTCTCCACGCGCGCGAGGTCGCGCCGGGCTTTCTCCACCACGCTCGCCGCCTGCGCCACCTGGGCGTCGATCTCGTCGACGCGCAGCCGTGCCAGTTCCTGCCCGCGCTTCACCGCATCGCCCGCGCGCACGAGCACCGCCTCGATCATGCCGCCCGCCTTGAACGACAGATCGGCCTCCGCCTTGCGGGACAAGAGGCCCGTGGCCCGCACGGGAATCGCGCGGTCGGAGTAAGCCACCGGCACGGCCTGCACCGCGGTCAACGCCGGGGCCAACGCCACGGGAACCGGCTTGGTGCACCCCGCCCAGCCTACCGCAGCCACGCTCAGCCCCGCCCAAAACAGGTTGCGCTTCATAGTCGTCAGGGTGCCGGCGAGAGGGCGGCCGCACGCTCCAGAGTCGCCGCGGACATCAACACCTGATGCAACGCGAGCGTGCGACTGAGCTCGGCCCGCGTGAGCGCGTCGCGGCCATCCAGCAACGTGAGCTGATT
>JBEIHL010000237.1:0-5850 GCA_040381375.1 Opitutaceae bacterium | reverse complement strand
TGTGGGTTTGGGTTGCGGGTCGGAAACAGGTCCGACCTCCCCCTTTTTCGGCGCGGCTTCGGCGGTGCGCTTGCGGCTGACGACGAGGGCGCCGGTGGCGGCGTCCTGGGCGGCCTCGAGGCCGGTGCCGGCGAGCATGCGCTCGAGCGCGTCGCGCGGGGCGAGTTCGCCGCTGACCGCGTTGGTGGTGACGCCGCGGACGCGATCGACGAGGTAGACGATCGGTGTGCCGGCGGCGGCCGCGAATTGCTTGAGCGTGACGGCGGCGTCGCCGCGGGGGAGGTTGAAGGCCCGCTTCCCGGCCGGAGCTTCCGCCGCGGTCGCCGTACCGGCCACGACGGCACCGCACAGGGCGGCTACGGCGAGGGGCGCGGGAACTCGGGGCGTGAGCATATGGAGAAGCAGAACCACTCTTGTAACGCAGAGGCGGACCAAACGACCTGGTCTCGCCGGAAAGATTTTTGGCGGCAGCGCGATCACGCCGCGGGATCTGCCCCTGCGCCCGGACACGACGGGATCCAAGGACACGGGCTGAAGCACCGCGCTACGACGGGGGCCCCGCGCGAGGTACATGGCGAAAATCAACGGGCGCGCCTAAGGTGGATTTCGCTGCCGCCGCGCCGCTCGCCGACGATCTCGCCGTCGCGCTCGAGCAGGCGGACAAACGCCTCCGCCTCGTCGAGCACAAAGGTGCCGCCGATGCGGCGGCCGGCGAGCGTGGGATCGGCGAGCACAAGCTGCACGCGGCTGCGGGCGTTGAAACGGGCGACGACATCGGCCAGCGGCGCGTCGGCGAAATCGGCCAGCGTGCCCTGCCACGCGAGCGCCGCGCGCAACGCCGCCGGGTCGACCTTCTCGACGGCCGGCGCCGGCACGAGTTTCGGCAACACGATCCGCTCCCCGGCCGCCACCAACGGCGCCGTGGCCGCGGTCGCGGAGGCGGGACCGTCGGAACCGACGCGGACCTTGCCCTCGCTCACCAGCACCTCGACCTCGCCGGCGGCGGTGTAACGGACGTTGAAGGCGGTGCCAACCGCGCGGACCGCAACCTCGCCCGCGAGCACGACAAACGGCCGCGCCGGATCCGGCGCGACCGCGAAATGGGCCTCGCCGGCCTCGAGCCGCACGCGCCGCTCGCCGGCGGAAAACCGGATGCGGACGGCGCTGGCGGCGTTGAGCTCGAGCGTCGAGCCGTCGGCGAGTTGGGCCCGCTCGTAGCCGACCGGCGCGGTGGCGTAGCGCACCTCGGACGCCCCACCCAAAGTCCGCCAGCCGACCGTGGCCGCCACCGCGAGCGCGGCGGCCACGCCTGTCCAGACGGCGAGCCGGCGGGAACGACGCGGCGGCCGCGCGGCAGCGGCCGGCGCAAACGGCACGACTGGCGCGGAGCGTTCGAAGGCGGCATTGATTTCCGCGCGGAACTCCGGGAGCCCGTGTAGCAGGCCGAGCGTCTGCTCGATGCGGGCAACGGCCGCCGCATGCCGCGGGTCGGCGCGGAGCCACTGGGCAAACTCGCGTTCGCGGGAGGGGGAAAAACCGTCGTCGCGCTCGGAGAGCCACGCAATCGCGATGTCCTCGACGGCGGATGAATGTGGGTCGCGGCTCACGATGCCTCCTTGTCTTCGATGGCAGCCGGGTCAACCAGGCCACGGGCCTCGAAGAAGCGCGCGCAGTCGCGCACACCCTTGAGCAAGTGGCCCTTCACGGTGCCGAGCGAGATGTCGAGGCGTTCGGAGATTTCCTTGCCGGAGCAGCCGTCCAGGTAACGGAGCAACATCACCTCGCGGCAACGCTCGGGGAGCGAACGCAACGCCTCCGTCAAGGCTTCGCCGCGCTGGCGGCGTTCCAGGGAATCGACGATTCCGGGCGCTTCGTCGAGTGGAGGCAGTTCGATCACGTCGTCTAGACTCTCGAGCGGCTGCACCTTGCGCCGGCGGAAGAGATCGATGGCAGCGTTGCGGGCGGTGGTGAAAAGAAACGCCTTGGGGTGAGCGAGCCCGCCGGGATCCTTGACGCGCAACAGCCGCGCGTAGGTCTCCTGCACCAGGTCGTCGTGGTCGGGCAGCGCGGGAAAGCGCTTCGCCAGGTAAGCACGCAACGCTGGCTCGTGGGGCTGCACGTGCTCGGAAAACCAGCGGGCTTGCTCGGCGGACGACATGGGGTTGACGCTTCCGGCCGGACCGGAGGGCTAAGAGGCGCTTTATCGGGTTCCGTTGACAGCGTGTCCAGTGACATTGCGGCAAAAACCGGACGTCGATATTTTTTTTCGATCGGACCAGGTCCAAATGACGCGGCGTGCGTCTAACGGCAGGCGCCAAGACCGGGGAGGGCAAAGCCCGCCGTCGGACGGACCGGGTCAGGCTGGGGCATGGTGCGTTTGAGGCGGCGGCGACTTCTGACTGGATGGTCGAGAAATTGAGTTTTGGACACCATCTCCCCGCTCAACATCAGGAGATAGCAGATACTGCACCCGGCACTGGCCTGACCCCTTTCGGCACGGGGCGGAAAGAGCGGCGCCGGGTGCTCCGTTAGAGGAGCTTCTGCGCGAGAACTTCCCTCTTCGCGGGTGATGAACGCGGCGTCGTGTGCCGGTGTGATTCTCCCAACGCCCTGGTTTCAGGTGCGGCAGCGCTCCAGCCGCCCCGCCAGAAAACTCCTCTCGGCCGGCAGCACCGCGAGTTCGAGCGCCCGTTCCAGTGCGATTCTCGCCTCCGCGGTTTGCCCGGCACGTTGCAGCAGCTGCATCCGAAGGCGGCGACGCGCATCAGCGACTATCTCGACGCGGCCGGCCACCGAACCGACAGCGACGGCGCGCTTTTCCGGCCGGTGAAAAACGCGCGAGGGACGCTAGAGCGGCCCCTCACACCGGGCGCGATTTTTTCTCAACTGGTTTTGCCCTATGGCCGCGAGCTCGGGATCACGGTTGAGGGATTCGGCCCGCATTCGCTGCGCACAATCGCTGCGACCAACGCCCTGGAGCACGACGCCGACATAGCCAAGGTCCAAGACTGGCCAGGACACGCGAACGTGAGCACGACCAGGCTTTACGACCGGCGAAAGCACCGGCCAGAGGACAGCCCAACTTTTAAGGTTAGTTACTGACCCTCATGGCCGACGTTTCACGCCCAAACAAAACCGCTAAAGCAGCTCAACTTTAAGGGACGGGTCTGTTTCGAATTGCTCCACAGTTTTCTCACCGCGCCGCCGGCCGCGGCTCGGTTCAAACTGCCCCTGGTCCACGGTCCGGAGACAACGCCGATGAGGGTGATTCGGTTCTCTCAGGTTCGATTCTGCCATTAACTTTAAGCTAACAGAAGGTGTTAAACAGTGTATTAGTCGAAGTGAGAAAAGGCGGCTAGAGTGAGCGCGTGAACCTCATCATCTATCATCGCCAAGTCCGCTGCCCCGGTTCTATACCCGCCTTGGTCGAGCGCCGATTGGGTGCGTTGGCCCGCACCCATCGGATCGAACAAGCCGAGGTCCGCCTGCACGACGAACCGGAGGCGAGCCCTCGTTTCCAGGCCAGCGTTTATCTCCGGGTGCCTGGCCCCGACATCCACGCGACCGGCTGCGACCACACCGTGGCGGTTGCGGTGGAGAAGGCCCTGCGCGCCGTCGAGTCGCAGCTCGCCGCCCGCGCCGTCCGCCGTCTGCAGCGACAGAGGGGTCCCCTCCACCTCTCTCCCGTCGTCCGCACCGGACGCGCTTGGTAACTCAGGCGGCGGGCCCGCCCCGTCCGGAGATTTCCACCTTGTGCCATCAAGAACTGAATGTTCCTCCTCCCATGATCCTCGTTTCTTCCTCTCCCTCGCGCCGCAAGGTCACCACCTTGCCAGAAGTTTTGAACCGCCATCTCTCCTCTGGCGCCGATGTCGACCACTCCAGCGTCGCCGGCTACGTTGACCGGGGCGCCGCACTGGTGGACACGACCGCACTGCACGCGCTGCGGCGGCTCCGCCGTCCGCTCCACGCGAAGATTCGGCGGCTTGAGGACAGCGCGCATCTGCGGCGCCGGCTCCAGTTGCTTTCGACCTACGTCGACGAAGCCGCCGGCGACGGCTCCCTCGGCACTCCGGCTCATCGCGAGGCCGCGTTCGCGTTGCTCTACTTCATGAACGGCTTCGATCGGATTCCGGATGCCCTGCCCGAGATCGGGCTGCTCGACGATGCCTTGGTCGTGCAGAGCGTGCTGCAACGTCGTGCCGCCACCTTTCGCGCGCACTGGCTGCGCCGGCGCCGGACCTGGCCCGCCGAGCTCTGACTCGCTGCGCGATTGCGCCCTCGACGTCTCCGTCCGGGGACGCTCCCCGCCGGCGGTTGTGCGCTGCGCGTCCCCTCCGGGCCGCTCAGCCGGCCGGCCAGAGGTGCCAGAGGTAAACGCCGTAGACCAGCAGCAGCAGCGCGCCCTCCCAGCGGCGGAGCAGAAAGCCGGTCCACGCGTTGGCCGGCATCAGCACGGACAGGGCGACCATCACGGCGCTGTCCACCCAGCCGACGTCACCGCCGCCGCAACGTTTGTCGGCGCGATCCGCGTCACACGTCTACCCCGCGCAGGGCCAAAGCAGGGGTCAGGGCGAAACGTGCAATGGTTTCGCGCGGATCTTAACCCGGCTGCGCTGTTGCCGGTTTCGCCCTGACCCCAGCGGTGGCTCGCGGTGGATCGGGAACTTCAGGCCGAGGGTGGTCGCGGCCGCGTCAGCGGAAGAAATTCAGCGCACTCGTCGTCAGCAGCGCGTTCGCGAAATCGATCAGAAACGCGCCCACGATCGGCACGATGAGAAAGGCGCGCGGCGACGGCCCGAAGCGCGCGCTCAGCACGCGCATGGTCGCGAGCGCGTTGGATGTGGCCCCAAGTCCGAAGCCGATCATGCCGGCGCTCATCATGGCGGCTTCGTAGTCGCGGCCCATGACGCGGAAAACGATCCAGTAGGCCAGGGCCGCGAGCAGCGCGACCTGCACCGCGACGATCACCAGCAGCGGCAACGCGGCGGCGGCCAACTGCGTGAGTTGGAGGTCGATCATGACCACGGCCAACAGCCACATCAGCGCCACGGACCCGATCCCGTCGGTGCGTTCCGTCCGCAGCCATTTGCCCGCAAAAAAGTCGTGTCCGTTGCGCACGGCGAGCGCCACGATCATTGCGCCCATATAGACCGGAAACGTGACGCCGCTGCGCTGGATGAAAGCGCTCAGGAACGCTCCGACTTTCATGCAGGCAATCAGCACCACCAAGTGCAGGAGGGTGCTGCCGCCGGTCCGAAACAGCCCCGCCGCCTCGGCGGCGAAGCCATTGCCGATGGAAGGGTCCGTTTCCTGATCCACCGCTCCCGCGGTCCGCGACTTCCGCCCGAGCCGCTCGATCAGCCGGCCTCCGACCAGGCCCGCGATCAGCCCTCCGGCGATCACGCCGAACGCGGCGGCCGCGATCCCGATGGTCGCGGCGCCGGCCAGTCCTGCCTTTTCGAATTCGGGAGCGAATCCGGCGGCGGTGCCGAAACCGCCCATCAGCGAAACATTGCTCGCCATGAGGCCGAGCAGGGGGGATTCGCCCAAGCCGACCGCCGTGCCGGCTCCCACCACGGCCTGCAGGGCGCCGATGCCGGCCGCCAGTGCCAGGTAGATCAGGAGCGGAATTCCTCCTTGGCGCGCGACCTGCCAACTGGCGTTAAGTCCGATGCAGGTGAAGAACAGGATGAGCAGCGGGCGCTCGACGTCCGTCGCGCGCGGCAGGGACAAATCCCATTGCGGCAAGACGGGCCAGAGCCAGAAGGCGTTCGCGGTGTTGCCTTGGAGCGTCACGCGCCCGGGCAGCCAATGGGCACACGCCAGAAGGGCGAGGGCCACGAGCAG
>JBEIHL010000236.1:0-5853 GCA_040381375.1 Opitutaceae bacterium | reverse complement strand
CCGGCGGAGCTGGCAGTGGCCGCGCCGGTTCCGGCACCGGCGGCGGTGGGGCTCACCACGCGGACCGGAGAAACGGAAGCCGAGGCGGACTCCGCTCGGTCAGCGCCACGGGTGTCGGCGCCGGGCGCAGTCGGCGTCGACGCGGCGATCCGTCCGTCAACCGAATTGAAACTGCGCCAACTCCACCAACCACCCGCGGCGGCCAGGACGGCGACGACGAAGGGGAGCAGCCGGCGGGAACGCCGGCCGGCGGCGCGGCGGGCGCTGATCAGCGGCGAGACCGATTCCGCGCGGGAGTCAGCGAGCACGAGTCCCTTCACCGAGCGTTGCTGCAAGTCCACCGGCAGTCCGTTCGGCGGAAAGGTGCCCCGCACGGAACGCGCCCGCAGGCGATACTCGCCCGGGCTGAGTTTGGAAAAGGAGAATTCACCGCCCTCGTCGCTGGGCACCTCGGCGATCGTTTCGCCGTCGCTGCTCTCGAGCACGACGTCGTGCCGCGCCGGCTGACCGGCCACGAGAACGCGTCCGGCGATCTCGAGTCCATGCGTATCCGGATAAACGGGACGGGCCGGCGCGCCGGCACCCCAACTGTGCACCCGCAGGCCGTGCTCGGTCCGGCAGACGTAGCGGCTCAGGTCGGCGTCGGAACGCCCGACGAAGTCCTTCACGACGGTCGTCATGACCGCCTCGAGCTGCTCCGCATTGCCGGCCACTCCGGCCGCCGTGGATCCGGACCCGCGCCCGACCTTGCCGGCCGCGACATCCCGGGAGAAGCGGTCCAATGCCGACTCGAATCGCCGCCGGAGTTCGTCCAACTCGGAGGCTTTGGGCGCTCCGTCCTCCGCGGGTTCACGCCAGGTCCAGGTGACCGCGTCTTCGTCGGTGCGATGGTGCGGTGCGACCAGCACCTCCCGGAAGCAGGGGGAGAGCAGCGGCCAGAAATGATGCACCCGTTTGTGACCGATGTGCGGAATCGCCCCCGCCGCCTCGTCGTGCCGAATCTTGGCCACGGCCCGCCGCATGGTTTTCTCGGGCGTCATGGCGTGACCGCCTCCTCCGCGGAAAGCAGCGTCGCGAGCGTCCATTGGTAACGCTCACCCGACTCCAGCCGACCCGGAAACTGCCGGGTCGTCGTACCGACGGGGGCCGGGGCGAACAGCGTTTGCTCGATCATGTAATCGCCTCCCGCCACCACCAGGGCCAGCGACTCGCGCGGCCGGATTTCGATCGCCTTGACCTCCTCGCCGGTCGGAGAACGCAGGGCAATCCGCCACGCATGGGCGGTGAGATTGGATACGGCAACCTCGGCATCAGTCCGCTTGGTCGCGAGTCGCGGCACTTCCGGGGCCGTCGCGCAACCGGAGACGGCCAGACCGAGCAGGAGAACGAGAACGCTCGGCATCGACCGGCGCGGGTAAAATTTTGGCGGCGTACAACTCACCCCCAGCGTATCGGCAATCCGGTCCCCGACCGAATCCCTTCCCACCGGCGCAGATGCCCGCCGGTAGGGCCGGGATTTTCTGGCTTCCGCCCCCGGCATCGTGCAGATCGTAGTTCCCCCGTTCATTTCCCCACCCCAGCCCTTTCGCAACCAACCTCCATGAAAAACGTCACGCGCCGCAATTTCATCAAACTTTCAACGGTCGCCGGCCTGGCCGCCGCGGTCACGCCGCTCACGGCGATCGCCGCCAACAACCCGGGGCCGTTCCACCGTCCGGGCCAGCCGCGCCTCCGGCTTTCGCTCGCGGCCTATTCTTTCCGCGAGAACTTCTCGATGATGCGCGGCAAGGCCAACACGAAGATGGCGGCGGGCCGGGAGACGGACATGTTCAAGTTCATCGACTATTGCGCGGCGCACGGCTGTGACGGCGCGGAGCTGACGAGCTACTTCTTCGACTCCGAGTCGGACCAATACATGTTCGACCTGAAGCGCCACGCGTACCTGCGCGGCATCGCGATCAGCGGCACCGCCATCGGCAACAATTTCTCGCTGCCGAAGGGCGAGAAGCTCTCCGAGCAGATCGCCTACACCAAGGCCTGGATCGACCGCGCCGCGTTGATGGGCGCGCCGCACATCCGGGTCTTCGCTGGCGTGCAGCCGAAAGATTTCCCGCGCGCCGACGCCGACAAGATGGTCATCGCGTGCCTCGAGGAGTGCTGTGAATACGCCGGCAAGAAGGGAATCTTCCTCGGCCTGGAAAACCACGATTCGATCGGCAGCGCCGCCACCCTGATTCCGATGGTCAAGGCGGTGAAGAGTCCGTGGGTCGGCATCAATCTCGATTCGGGCAATTTCCGGACCCCGGATGTCTACAAGGATTTCGCCGAGTGCGTGCCGTACGCGTTGAACGTCCAATACAAGGTCGAGATCCACGACGGCGCGGGCAAGAAGACGAAGCCGGCCGACATCAAGCGTTTCACGCAACTCCTCCGCGACGGCGGCTATCAGGGCTGGGTGGCCCTCGAGTACGAGGCGAAGGAAGATTCCGCCGTCGCCGTCCCGCGTCTGCTGAAGGAGATGAAGGCGATGTTCGCGGGCTGAGCGCGACGGAGAAGTTTGCGCGGAAACGCGGATCGCGTTGCCCGGCGGCGTCAACTGCCGGGCACCGATACCATCCTTTCGACCGCGAGATCGTGGTCCGGTTTGGCATTCACGGTGGACACGCCGTCGCGGTTGTCCCGGGAGCGCCGAGCTCCAGCTCGGCAGCCGTGAGCCGGGCTGGAGCCCGGCGCTCCCAGGGGCGGCACGCAGCGCAACCCCTACGCCGCCCGTCGCCCGCTTCGACGTCCCGTGAGATCCTTGATCGACGCGATGTGAAGCGCCGCGATGGTGTCGATGTCGCCGTCGCTATCGACCACCGCGACGGCGTACTTCCCCACCATGATGAACTCCGGATGTGGCACCTTGAATTCCCGCCCATCGGACGTGCGGATGACGAAGGGCTGAAAACCCCCGCTCAGCTTCTTGCGGATCAGGTCCAAGTTCATGGCGAAAAAATCGGCCCGGAAATCCGCCGAGTCAATGACGTCGGTCACCCTGGAATCGGGGGCGTTTTCTCCGGCGCACCCGCGCATCCGATGGTTGCCTCCCGCACGAACCTGGCGAGGGTGTCGCGATGCCTCTGCCACCGACCTCGGCCACCGTTACCGTCCTCGATTGGGGACGGACGACGTATGCCGACGCGCTCACCCGTCAGACCGCGCTGGTTGAGCAGCGGATCGCGGGCGCCATCGGCGACACGCTGGTGTTCACCGAGCACGAGCCCGTATTCACTTTGGGGATGCGAGCGGGGGCGGAGGGAAATCTGCGGTGGAATTCCGAACGCCTGGCCCGCGAAGGCGTCGCCACGGCGCGAACCAACCGCGGCGGGGACATCACCTATCACGGCCCGGGGCAGATCGTCGGCTACCCGATCGTCTCGCTCGACTCGCACCGGGACCTGCACGCCTACCTGCGCCTGCTCGAAGATGTGCTCATCGGCGCGGTGGGACACTTCGGACTCGCGGCCTCCCGCCGGGAGGGCAAGACCGGCATCTGGGTGGAGACTCGCAAAGTGGCGGCGATCGGCGTCGCCGTCCGCCGCTGGGTCTCGTATCACGGGTTCGCGCTCAACGTCGACCCCAACCTGGCGCACTTCGAGGGAATCGTCCCGTGCGGCATCAGCCCGGCAGAGGGCACGGTGACGTCGCTCACCGCCGAATTGCGCCGTCCGGTGGGAACGGTGGAGGTCAAACGGGCGCTGGCGGCGGAGTTCGGCCGTTTGTTGCCGTCACTCTCGAATCCCTGATTCCCACCGCTTTTCCCTGACCATGGTTCCCACGCGCCCGGGTCGGGTGAAAATAAGGGGTGGCGTCAGTGGCTGATTTTACCACCGTGACCGAATCTGACCAAATGATGGAAACCACGCGCAAACCGTCCTGGCTCCGGGCCAAGCTGCCGAGCGGCCCCGGCTATGCCGCCACGCGGCGGCTGGTCGACGAGAACAAGCTGCACACTGTCTGCCAAAGCGCGCAGTGTCCCAATCTCGGCGAATGCTGGTCGCGCGGCACCGCGACGGTGATGATTCTGGGCAACATCTGCACCCGCTCGTGCAACTTCTGCGCGATCGCGACCGGCCGGCCGACGGAGCTCGACCTCGGGGAACCGGCGCGCGTCGCCGACGCGGTGGCCAAGATGAATCTCAAGCACTGCGTCATCACCAGCGTGGCCCGCGACGAGCTCGCCGACGGCGGCGCCAGCGTCTGGGCGGCCACGATCCGCGCCGTGCGTCACCGCAATCCGAATACAGCCATCGAGGTGCTCACGCCCGACTTCCGGGGTCACACCGCGCACCTCGACGTCGTGCTCGACGCGAAGCCCGACATCTTCAATCACAACGTCGAAACCGTGGAGCGCCTGCAGAAACCCGTGCGCGTGCAGGCCCGGTACGACCGCTCGCGCGCGATGCTGCGCCACGCGAAGGGCCGCGGGTTCGTCACCAAGACGGGCATCATGCTCGGCCTCGGCGAGACCCGGGAAGAGATCGAGCAGACGCTGCGCGACATCGCCGCGGACCGGACGGACATTCTCACGATCGGCCAGTACCTGCAGCCCACCCCGCAGCATCTGCCGGTGGCCCGCTGGGCGCCGCCCGAGGAGTTCGTCCATTGGAAACAATTCGGCCTGGGCATCGGCCTCGGCGTGGTGGAGAGCGGCGCCCTGGTGCGTTCGAGTTATCACGCCGATGAGCAGTCGCAGAAGTACACCGGCGCCGAACATCTGAACACCGACAACGCCCTCGCCAGCGCGTAGCAGTCGCCGACGGGCCCGGCGGGCCGCTTTTTTTCCGCCGCTTCACCCCACGCCATGAAGTCACACCTGATCTCGGTCCTCACGGTAACGTTGGCCCTGGTCGGCCCGCTCCTTGCGGCCGACTCCACCACCGTCATTCCCCTCTGGCCGGAGGGCGCGCCGGGTTCGGCGGCGCGCCGCCACGAGCCGGAGAAGGTCGCCGGCACGAACATCTCGAACATCCATCACCCGTCGCTCATCGCTTATCTGCCCCCGAAGGAAAAGGCGACCGGCGCGGCCGTGATCGTGGCCCCCGGCGGCGGCCATCAGAAACAGGTCATCCAGCACGAAGGTCACAATGTCGCCCGCTGGCTGGCCGACCGCGGCATCGCGGCCTTTGTGCTCAAATACCGGCTCGCCCGCGACGACGCCCATCCTCCCGGCGTGCCGCAGCCGTACACGGTGGACCGCGACGCGCTCGCGGACGCCCAGCGGGCTTTCCGGCTGATCCGCGCCCGCGCCCCGGAATTTTCGGTCCGGCCCGACGCAATTGGCATTCTCGGTTTTTCGGCCGGCGGCGAAGTGGCCTTGCTGGCGGCGACACGGGGCGCCGATGGCCAACCGTCGGCCGCGGATCCGGTTGAACGGCAAAGTGCCCGCGCCAGTTTCTACGCGCTCATCTATCCGGGCGGGCTGCCGCGGACCGACATCGTCGTCGCGAAGGACACCCCGCCGGTCTTCCTCGCCGCCGGATACGGGGACCGGCAGAACATCGCCGAGGGGCTCGCGGAATTTTATCTGAAGTGCAAACGCGCCGGCGCGCTGGCCGAGCTGCACATGTACGCCGGTGCCGGCCACGGCTTCGGGGTGCGCGAGACGAACGTATCGCCCGCCGGCGCCTGGATCGCGCGGTTCACGGAGTGGATGGCGGACCGGAAGTTCGTACCGGCGCCAAAGTAAAGGCGGAGTTCCCCATGGGAGCGGGGGGGGCCCCGGCCGCCCGGACCCAAACGGGGGGGGGGGGGGGGGGGCGCGGCCCCGCGGCGCGGAAATAAAAATAATGAAGGCGACCCCCAGCGCGG
>JBEIHL010000235.1:0-5857 GCA_040381375.1 Opitutaceae bacterium | reverse complement strand
GCACGGCCATCATGGCCCGGCCAATGCCTTGTTCGAAGGTGGCTCCGGGAGAGGAGTAAACGTCCTTCGCAATCGCGACCAACTGCTGCAGCCGGGCCGCCTCGATCGGCCGGCGAAACGCCCGCGTGGCGAAGCGCTGCAGCACCTCGGTCGCGTAGGCGTCGCGCGCGCGCGGCTCATCGGGAGCGGGGCCGTTCGGGAAAAAGCGTTCGTAATTTTCCGGCGCGATCCAGTGCTGCGGGTCGATCGGACCGCGCACCTGCACGGTGTTGATCCGCATCGTCACGCTGGTGGCGGAGGGCCGGGAACCGGCACCCTTGGCCGGAGGCGGGACGGGCGCGTTCGCCGCCACCGTCGCGGCACTTCCATCCACCGGCGGAAGCGGCACGACTTCGAACGAGACCACATGGCGGCCGGCGGTCCAGTCGACTTCGTACTCGCGCTTGATCGTGCGGCGTTCGCTCCACACGACGTCCTCGACGAAACGTTCCTCGCCATCGACGCGGCAGATCAGCTTGGCGCGGCCGGCGTCGAAATCGAACGAGCCGCGCACTTCGAATTCGATCACGAGCTGGTATTTCTCGGCGTGCTCGACGGTAAACGCGCGGGATACGGTGGTCGCGCGCCGCGCGTTGAGTTGTTCGCCGTTGCCCCCGCCGCTTTCGGCCCGGAAGTCACGGCCGGACGCAGTGCGCTCGCGGATGATCTTCGCCACTTTCGGCACGGCCTTGTCGACGATCGTCTCGGCGGCCGAAAGATATTTTTCGAGGTGCAGCGGCGAGATCGTGAGGACGTCCCCGATGTTGTCGAAGCCGTGACCGGTATCGTCGGTCGGAAACTCCACCTCGGCATTGAAATCGAACCCCATCAGGTCGCGGATCGTGTTGCGGTACTCGACGCGATTAAGCCGCCGGGCGGTGACGCGGCCAGGGTCCGGGTTCTTCGGATCGGTCTTGAAAGCCTCGTACTTGATCCAGTTCGCGAGCGTTTCCACTTCCGCGGGCGTGGGCCGGAGAATCTCGTCCTCTTCGCGCGGCGGCATGAGCCCGCCCCGGACGTTCTTCAGCACCTTCGACCAAAGGTCGTGATTGGAGAGCATCTCTCCGACCGAAGCGAATTCGTCGAACGTGATGCTGCCTTTGCTGATGCCGTTGCCATGACAGTCGTAGCAATACTTCGCCAGGATCGGCTCGGCCTTCGTGGTGAAGCTGGCCTTCGCCGCATCGTCGGCCGCCGAGAGCGAACCGGCCAGCCCACCGGCAGCGACGAAAAATCCCCACCGGGCGAAGGCGGACATTCGGGGCAAAGCGAAGCGGGTGACGCTGGAGCAAAGCACGATCAAAAGACGGACGAAGGGGGCAAAAGTGACGCTGCGTGTTTACCCGCAAAAATCAACGTTCAGCGGTGCACTTTCGCTGCCTGGCCGGGTTTCAGCTCAGATCGCGGATGCTGCCGAACTGCGGATCGAAGAGCCGCTGGTACGTCCGCACGATCATGCCATCCGTCAGGCCCGCCAGCCAGTCGCAGATCCGCCGGGCCTTGCCCGCGGTCGAGTGCTCCGCATCGACCAGCCGACCGACTTGCGGCGGCAGGATGCGAATGACGCGCGGCCCCTTTTCCACATAGCTCCGCCAGCAGGAGTCCCAGAGATCGAACAGGACCTTCCGCGCCTTGTGTTCCATCTGCTGCAACTGCGGGCTCTCGAAGATGATGTCGTTCGCCATCTTCTTGTAGAACGCCGCCTCGCGCTCGGCCGCCGGGGCGATGGTGAGCTCGAAACGGTAACGGTTGGTCTGCCCCGCCATGAAGTTGTCCCGTTCCCGCAGCCGACAGGCCGTGATGAAGGCCCCGATCTTCTGCGCAAAGACGTTTTCGAGACGATCGCTCCGGATGGCGGTCACCAACTGATCAAGCCAGCGCTGGCGTTCGGCGTCGATGGGTTCACCGGCCGCCCACTGCTCAATCCTTTCGAGCGAGAGAAAATCCGCCTTCACGCCGTCGACGATGTCGTTGAGCGAATAAGCGGCATCGTCAGCCCAATCCATGATCTGACACTCAACACTCTTCAACGCATTCAACCGTTCGGCGGTGTGCAAGGTCGCCGGGATGGCATCCCCCCCGAAAACAAAGGTGCGGTGTCGCTCCTGGGGATCGTAGAGGAAGTGATTCGTCGGCGGCGCGGGAAACTCGCGGAAGAGTTTCTTGTACTTCAACACGCCGTCGAGCAGCGCCCGGGTGGCCGCCATTCCGCGCACGCCGGCTTCGTTTTGGTAGATCGTTTCCGTGAGCAGGTGCAGGGTCTGTGCGTGCCCTCGAATCCGCCCCAGGGCGTCATCAATTCCTGCAGGGTGCGTTCGCCGGAATGACCGAACGGCGGATGACCGAGGTCGTGGGCGAGGCAGATGGCTTCGACGAGGTCACTGTCGATCTGGAAATCATCGCGCAGCGGCGCGCCCCGCGACCGCAGGTAGACGCAGATCGAGCGGCCGATCTGCGCGACTTCCATCGAGTGCGTAAGCCGGGTCCGGTAAAAGTCATACTCGCCCGACAAGAAGACCTGAGTCTTCGACTGCAGCTTCCGAAAAGCGTGCGCATGGATGATACGATCGCGGTCCACCTGAAACGGGCTCCGATAGTCACGCGTCCGCGCGCCGCCGAACGGCTCGCTGTCGAAGGCGGAATAAAAGCGGTTGGACATCGCGACGGATCGAACACGATAGCTCCGGGGATTCCGACGCAACTCCGCAATACCCCGCATCGGGCCCATCCATCCGACGCGCAGGGTTGCAACCGGCCCGACAAGATGCCACCTCCCTGCAAGCACGGTTGCGCCATGCCCCACGCCACCTTCAACACCCCCCTCGGCATTTGTGCGATCGCCTGGAACGAAGCCGGGCTCACCCGCTTTCTGCTGCCGGATCCCGACCGCCCGCCGGGCACCGCGGCCGTGGAAACGCCCAACTGGATCAGCCCGATCGTCGACCGCGTGCAACGCCACCTCGCGGGTGAACCGCAGGACTTCGTCGACGTGCGGTTCGACTTCACCAAAGTGCCGGAATTTGTCCGCTCGGTTCTGCTCGCGACCCTCGAAATCAAACCCGGCCGTACGGCCACATACGGCGACTTGGCCGCAGCGATTGGACTCGGCCCGTCCGCCGCGCGAGCCATCGGAAGTGCACTGGGCGCCAACCCGTGGCCGCTACTCATCCCATGCCACCGGGTCATCGCCGCCACCGGTGGGATGACGGGATTCTCCGGTCCGGGTGGGGTCGGCATGAAGGTGAAACTTCTCGCCCTCGAAGGAGCGCAGTTGCTGGCCGAATAGGGCCGGCTCGCGACGATCGGCGGTCCGCCGGTCGAGTTGAGGTTTGCCATCGTGTCCGTCTAGAGGGTGAAACATAGCCGCCATCCCCGTCATGTCCGCCTCCCTCGCTCCCACTCTCCGTCGCCGTCTTGAACGCGCGGCGCGGGCCGCGGCCAAGTCGGCTTATGCGCCGTACTCGAAGTTCCCCGTCGGAGCGGCGGTGCTCACCGGCTCGGGGAAAATCTTCGCGGGCTGCAACGTCGAGAACGCCGCCTACCCGCTGGGCAACTGTGCGGAACAGACCGCGATTTTTTCCGCCGTCGCCGCAGGGGAACGCCGCATCCGGGCCTGCGTCGTGTACACGCCGACGGCGACACCGACGATGCCCTGCGGGAGCTGCCGGCAGGTGATCAACGAATTCGGTCCCGACGCCCTGATCGTCAGCGTCTGCGATACGCCGCACCAGGCGGAAACCGTGCTTTCCGCACTCCTGCCGGACGCGTTCGGTCCCGCAAATCTAGCCGTCACCGCAACCCGCGGCCGAAAAGGGTAGTAGGTAGGCGGGCGTCAGTGCCCGCCGCCCGAGAAAAAGTCGCGCACGCTGGCGGCGACTTGAGCGCGAGGCACCTCGACTTCGGTCCGCTGCGTGAGGTCGCGAATCTTCACGACGCCCTTCGCCACCTCGTCGCCCCCGTAGATGAGCGCGAGTTTTGCGCCGGACTCGGCCGCGGCCTTGAACTGTTTGCCGAAGGCCAGCTCCTTGAGCGGATAGTCGACGCGGAATCCCGCGGCCCGCAGGGCGTGAACATCACCAAACGCCGCCAACCGCTCGACCGGTCCGCCGATCACACAATAGACGTCCGGCGCCTCCACGAAAGCCGGCATGAGGCCGCGCTGCTCGAGCAGCAGCGAGAACGTCATGTCGCCGATGGCAAAACCCACCGCCGGCAGGGCCGGACCGCCGAGCTTCTGCACGAGATCATCGTAGCGCCCGCCACCGGCGAGGGCGCGCAGTTCGCCTTTGCGATCAAACGCCTCGAAGACAAAACCCGTGTAATACGCCAGGCCCCGCACGACGCCGAGGTCGACCGCGACGAACTGGGCAAGCCCCATGGCCTCGAGCGCCTCCAGCACGCGCCGCCAGTCGTGCAACCGCGCCGCGAGTTTCTCGCTGGCCGCCGCCGCCACGACGGCCTCCAGGGCCGGGAGCGACTTCACGTTGAGCAGCGAAAGGATCCGGGCCTTCAGATCCGGATCGAGCGGTCCGAACGCCGCGGCATAAGCGCTGAACGCGTCGTCTCCCATCTTTTCAAACTTGTCCACCGCGCTCAGTACCGCCCGCGACCGGGCATCGTCGAACCCCAGCGCCTCAAGATAGTAGAACCAGAGGTTCCGGTCGCTGAGCCGCACGTAGAAATCCTGCTCGGTGAGCCCGAAGGCGCAAAGACACTGGACCAGCAGTGCAATCAGCTCGATCTCCGCTTCCGGCCCCGGCTCGCCGAAGATGTCGGCGTTGAATTGGAAGAAGCAGCGTCCCCGCCCTTTTTGCATCCGCTCGTAGCGGTAGAACTCCGCAATGCTGAACCACTTGATCGGGCGCTTGAGCGCGCTGGCCCGGGCGCCGACGAGGCGGCACACGGTGGGAGTCATTTCCGGGCGCAGTGCGACGTCGCGCCCGCCCTTGTCGGTGAAGCTGAACAACTGCCCCTCGATTTCGTCGCCCGACTTGGCCTTGTAGAGTTCCAGGGGTTCCAGCACCGGGGCATCGTACTCGGAGAATCCGAAGGTGTGGGCCGTTTGACGCCAGCGACGAAAGACATGATTCCGACGGGCCAAATCGTCGGGATAGAACTCACGGAAGCCGGGCAGAGTCTGAAACGTCGCCATGGAACCCGCATCGTTGCGAGCGCAGCTCGTTCAGGGCGACTCCAAAAAAAATGCCGCCCCGGCAAAAACCGGTGCGGCATGAAAAATCTCTTGGGTGCCGGAAAGGGCTACCTTCCGGATCGACAATGGGCGTCGCCCTCAACCCCAGCTCAGACTTCGGGCGGGGTGGCGTCGCCGTTACCTTGCAGCTTGGCCAGATCCAGCTTCTTCAACTGCTGCTTGAGGATCTTGCCGGACTTGAATTTGACGACGGCCCGCTGTGGAATGACCACCTCGGCCTCGGGCTTGTTCGGGTTGCGACCGATGCGCTGCTTGCGCACCTGCACCTCGAGCACCCCGAAATTACGCAACTCGACGTTGCGCCCGTTCGCCAACGCCTTTTGAATGATATCGAGCGTCTGTTGCACGGTATCAACGATCTGTTTCTGCGGGAAGCCGGACTTACGATAGATCTCCAGCACGATTTCGCGTTTGGTCAGGTTGGACATAGGGATTTCCTCGTTTGTTAGTACCGTGGTTCTGAAACAGGATAAATTATTTGCGCCCTTCAAATTGCGTCAACTCTTATGACCAGTTTGCGTTACGCACGTTCCTCCTAAGTTATTCTACGTAATCCATGCCCGACCCGGTCGCGGTCAATTCCATGTTTGGGCGCATCGCGCGCCG
>JBEIHL010000234.1:0-5870 GCA_040381375.1 Opitutaceae bacterium | reverse complement strand
GGAGAAAAGAGTGGGCCGCGCTCGTGGGTTTTTCACCAGCTGGCGCGGAACTGGTATGTCCGCGAGGCCGGCTGGAAACTCAATCAAGCGGGTGAGCTCTTCGACATGAGCGATGCGCCGTTTGCGGAAAAACTCGTCGCCCCGGGCTCCGAGAGCCCCGCCGCCCTCGCTGCTCGAAAGCGCCTCGCCGCAGCCCTTGCGCAGCTCAATCCCGCCGGCGGCATCCCGGACACCGGCGATGAGTCGGGCCGCCACGCGAAAAACGTCGAAGCCAAGAAGAAGAAGGAACGAAAGAAGTGAGGTGATCGCGACCGTCGCAGATCTTCTCACTCTCAACCACCCCGCAGCATGAAAACTCTCCTCCGCATCCTTGCCCTGGCGTCGTTGCCCGCTCTGGCCCACGCCGCCGAACGCCCCAACATTCTCTTCGTCGCCGTCGACGATCTCCGCCCCGAGTTCGGCGCCTATGGCGCGAGCTACGTCAAATCGCCCAACCTCGATCGCATCGCGAAGGCCGGCCTCACGTTCACCCGCGCCTATTGTCAGCAAGCCGTCTGTTCGCCCACTCGCTCCAGCCTCATGACCGGCACTCGCCCCGACACGACGAAGGTCTGGGATCTTGAGACGCATTTCCGCACCGCTCTCCCCAACGTCGTGACGCTCGGCCAGCATTTCAAAAATCACGGCTACTTCGTCCAGGGCATGGGCAAGATTTACCACGGCAGCTTCGACGACGCGCCCACGTGGTCCGTCCCGTGGCAGTCCTCCCGTGGGCAAGCCTACGGTCTCCCCGAAAACCTCGCGCTCAACAACCGCCAGTCCGCCGCGCCTGCCGCCGCCGCCGACACCGCCAAGAAATCCGGCAAGAAGAAGAAAAAGGAAGCCACGCCCCGCAACTCCCGCGGCCCCGCCTTCGAGGGCGCCGATGTGCCCGACGACACCTTTACCGACGGCCAAAATGCGACGCTCGCCGTCGCCGCCCTCGGCCAGCTCGCGAAGAAAAAGGAGCCGTTCTTTCTCGCCGTGGGTTTCGCCAAACCTCACCTGCCGTTCGTCGCCCCGAAAAAATACTGGGACCTCTACGACCCCGCCAAAATTCAGCTCGCGCCAAACAAGTTCCGCCCCAAGGACGCGCCTGACTACGCGATCCAACCCGGCGGCGAGCTCCGCAACTACCATGGGATCCCCGAAGGCTCGATCCCCGATGACCTCGCCCGCCAGCTCAAGCACGGCTACTATGCCGCTATCTCCTACATGGACGCACAGCTGGGTCGCGTGCTCGACGAACTCGACCGCCTCGACCTCGCCAAAAACACCATCGTGATCCTCTGGGGCGACCACGGTTGGAAACTCGGCGAACACGACGCGTGGTGCAAACACAGCAACGCCGAGAACGACACCAACGGCGCGCTCCTCCTCTCCGTCCCCGGCATGAAACACGCCGGGGCCAAAGCCACCGGCCTCGTCGAGTTCGTCGATATCTATCCCACGCTGGTCGAACTCGCCGGCCTGCCGCTCCCCGCCCACCTCGAAGGCCTGAGCTTCAAGCCCGTTATAGACAATCCCTCGCGCCCCTGGAAGCAGGCCGCCTTCAGCCAATATCCCCGCTCCGGCAACTCCGCGACCGGTGGGCAGCCGTTGATGGGTTATTCCATGCGCACGGATCGCTACCGTTTCACCGCTTGGCTCCACCGCGACGACCACAGCAAGGTCGCCGCCCTTGAGCTCTACGATCACCGCGCTGACCCGCAGGAAAACCAGAACCTCGCCAAGCGCACCGAGCACGCCGCGCTCGTGGCCCAGCTCACCACCCAGCTTCGCGCCGGTTGGAAGGCCGCGGCGCCCGTCCGCTGACTTGCTCCGCGGTCACATGCTCCCGCCCTCCGCGACCGCGTTCCGCGATCGCCCATCCGTCATCAGCGCCGCGCGGCTCCGTCGAACAAACGGCGCGCGGCCAAGGCGCGAGAAGGACGGACTTGAACGAGTGATATCACCACCCAAATTAAAAAACCCCCGCTCCCCCAACAACCCGATGAACACAATCCCTGAGCTTCTGCGCGGCGCAGCCTTGGCCGCGCTCCTGCCCGGCGTAGTTTTTTCCGCCGCGGCCCCGACGACGCCCGCCAGCAAGGAAGACCCCATCGAACTTTCTCCCTTCGTTGTCAGCACGCAGACCGACACCGGTTATGCCGCCACCAACACGCTGGACGGCAGCCGGCTCAACACCGCGCTGCGCGATACGCCCGCCGCGATCAGTGTCTTCACCAAAGACCTGCTCGATGATCTCGGGGCCACCACGATGGAGGAGATTTTGCGCTACGATTTGAGCGCCGAGGTTTCCTTCGGTGACGCTGAAGCCGGCGGCAACGGCAACCAGACGAGCAATTTCGCCGAGGGATTCTCGTTCCGGGCCCGCGGCCTCGGCGCCTCATTTTCGACCGACGGCTTTCGCACGGCCGGCGAACCCAACACCTACAACGTCGAGCGCGTGGGATCCACCCGCGGCCCCAATGCCATCCTATTCGGGACGGGCAGCGCGGGCGGCAATTTGAATTTCCGCACCCGCGCCCCGGGACTCGCGAAGAACCTCACCGCTTTCGATTTCAAAGTGGCGAGCGAGAGCACCCGGCGCGCCGCCGTCGACGTGAACCGCGTCCTGCTCAAGGACCGGCTCGCGCTCCGCGTCATGAGCGTGTGGGACCGCAAGGGTTCGCCGCAGCCGCACCAATACACCGATTTTCAAGGTATCACCGCCGCCGCCACCTACCGTTTCCGTCGCGACACGGAGCTGACGGTCTCGTATCAGCGCGACAAGACGGAGGGCGTGGCCGGCCGCGATTGGAACCACGTCGACAACCTCTCCCGGTTCGTCAGCCAGCGGAACTCCGGCGCGATTCGCTGGAATCCAACGCTCGAGCGTTACGAAAATGCCAACGGCACCGCGCTCAACGCCACCGCCGCCGGCACCGGCAACGTCAATCTGCGCAA
Organism: Opitutaceae bacterium; assembly: GCA_040381375.1. Classification (GTDB taxonomy): domain Bacteria; phylum Verrucomicrobiota; class Verrucomicrobiia; order Opitutales; family Opitutaceae; genus ER46. Next base: position 2,882 of record JBEIHL010000234.1, on the reverse strand, counting down.
CGTGCTCGTCTACGGCCCGGACCTGAGCGTCGCCCCGTTGTTGTGGGAAGGCGCCTCCGCGACGGCCAACCGCGTGACGCTGGCCACCAACGCCAGCGTCTTCAATACCCTGACCGCGCCCATCGTGGACGAAAGTTTCGAACGCTTCGGCTCCGTCACCTCGACCGGACCGGCTGAATTCGCCGCGGTGACCTACGACAGCCTTTCCGCGATCTTCAATCATCGCTGGACGAAAAACATCTACATGGAGCTGGCCTACAATCACTCGAAGCGCAGCACCGATTCGATGATCGGCCAGAATCCGCCGCTGCGCGCCGATCTCAACTACCGCCTGCCGAACGGCAGCCTGAATCCCTACTTTTTCGAGAACGGATACTACTTCAGCGAGTCGAATCTCCTGCGGCTCAAGCGCACCAACAACAACGACACCCTCCGCGCGTCGCTCTCCTACGAAAAGGATCTGGGCGCGCGTTGGGGCTTTCACCGTATCGCCGTCATGGGCGAGCGCTACATCAACGAGGAGTCTCGCCTCCGCACGCATGAGGCCTGGGCCAACCGGCCGTTCGGTGGTTTCCCCGAGGACGCCGCCAACCGTGTCACGCGCCGGCGCTACATCAAGATCGGCGGCCCTTCGGCCGACTACACCGGTGGCTATCAGCCGGGCAACCCCGCCAACCTCGAACGATTCACGTCGAGTTTCCCCGCCGTCGGCGCGCTCACCACCACCTGGGTGCCGCGTAACGCCCTCGATTTCGACGACGAGATCACGACCGATTCCCTGATGGCGGTCATGCAAAACTATTTTTTCAGCCGCCGGCTTGTGACCACCCTCGGCGTCCGCGACGACACCATCACCGCCGAAGGACCGCGCGTCGTGCGCGACGCCACGACGGGCTACTGGCGCTTCGCGACGCAGGCGGACAAGGCCGCCTTTGCCCCCATCGGCAAAGACTGGTTTTCGAGCGAGACGGTCAGCGGCCTGCGCAAGTCGTTTGGCGGCGTTTTTCACGCCACCCAATATCTCTCGCTCACCGCGAACTATTCCAGCGGCGTCGAGCTGGGTGATCGCAACCGGACGATTTTGCCCAACGAAGAAACGCCGCCACCCGTCAACGGCAAGGGCTACGATTTCGGCATCGCCTTCAGTTTCCTCGAAAACCGGATCAGCGGATCGATCAAAGCCTACCAGACGGAGAGCAAAGGCGAGCGCACGCAGGCCGGCGAGCAGGTCTTCGTGCAGCCGAACAACGACGTCATGACGTCCTATGATTACTACTACCGCCAGGCCGGCCTCACCCCGCCCCGCGAGCTGACCACCGCCTACATCAGCACGGCCGACGCCTATCTGGGTGACCGCAAGAGCAGCGGTTATGAGTTCGAGCTCTTCGCCAATCCCACGCGCAACTGGACCCTCCGCGCCGGCTATGCCTACACCGACCGCACCACCACCAACGTCTACAACGAAGGCGTGCCGTGGTGGGCCGGACGCGTCGCGATTTGGAAGGAGCTCGATCAGACCTACGTCACCCGCACCGGGCGCCCTTCGATCAACACCCAGACCCTGTATGATCGCAACCAGGCGTTCGGCACCGTGACCGTCGGGCAGCGTATCGCGCAATCCGATACCGAGCTGGCGCGGCTGCGGCTCGAGGATCAGCAGTCCTATGGCAACCGGCCGCACAAGGCCAATCTCTGGACGCGCTACTCCTTCAGCAGCGGGCCGCTCAAGGGCCTCGCGGTCGGCGGCGGCTGGCGTTACCAAAGCGGCAACGTGGCCGGCGTGCAGCTGATTACCGGGCGCCAGTTGATCGGCAACGCCCGCTCCCTCGGCGACCTGTTCCTCCAATACCGGACCAAGGGCCTCGCGGGCCTGTGGCCGGAGAAGGCCCGCATCACCTACCAGCTCAACGTCACCAACCTCCTCGACGATCGCACCATCATCGCCACCAAGCTCGATATCGACAGCGTCTCCAACGTGGTCTTCGTGCGCCGTGGATTCCGGGAGGACCCGCGGGCCTTCGCCGTCTCGTTGCGCGCAGATTTCTAACCCGGGTAGAACTTCCGGGCGAACGTTGGCCTGTTCTTGACCCTCGAATTCTATAAGCCTCTGTTGAACGGACGTCCCCGTAGCTCAACTGGATAGAGCAGCGGTTTCGGGTTTGAGTGTACACGGATGTATTAGTTGTTCACTATCAACGACGGGAACATGGGTGAACATCAGGAAATTCACATAAAAGGTAGAACTTTTGGTAGAACTTTTTGGCGTCGTTTCGGGTCTTCTCGTTGAAGCGATGCCGTGAGTCTGCCGAAAATCTAACTCGCCTTACTGGATGGCGAAATTCCGCGACGCGACGGGTCGCGTCGTGATGCGCTCGACCAGGAAGACCGTGCATCGCGATGCGCTGAAGATCGCGCTGCTGTGGGAAGACGCGGCGATCGCGGCGCGGAACGGCGAACTCACGCAGGCGGCGAGCGTGAAAATCCTGCGCGACTTGATGGAGCAGACCACGCGCGAGACGCTCAAGGTCCCGTCGATTCGGGAGACGCTCGACGGTTATCTCGCCGCGACCACGGCCACGGGCGGCGCGGCCAGCACGATCGTTCGCTACCGGCCGTTCTTTAATCGCTTCCTTGCCCATATCGGCGAGACGCGCGCGCGGGCGGCGGTTGCGTCGGCCAGCGTCGCCGAGATCGAGCGATGGCGAAACTCCGAACTCGCCGCGGGCATGTCGGGGAAATCGGCCAACATGGGCCTCGGCATTCTGCGGGCGGCATTCAACGCCGCAAAGCGCCGCGGTGAAGTCCTGCATAATCCCTGCGACGCGATTGCGAACGTCGCGGCGAGATCGGACGAGCGCGAACCATTCACGGATGAGGAGGTG
>JBEIHL010000233.1:0-5870 GCA_040381375.1 Opitutaceae bacterium | reverse complement strand
GGCTGCGGGCGGCGGCGGCCTCGGTTCCGTGTCGCTGGTCCTCGGGCTGATTCTGGCGGTGGCGGGTGGCTGGCTGCTCTGGCGGCAACGGCGCGGCACCGTGCCCGGACGCGAGCTGCGCTCGCTCGCGATCGATGAGACCCGTTCGCTGGGCAACCGGCAGTTCCTCGTCGTGGCCTCGTACGAGGGGCGCAAGTTTTTGCTCGGCGTGTGTCCGGGCCGCATCGACATGCTGACGTCGCTCGACGGGGCGGCGCCGAAGGAGAAGTCGCGGGAATGAAGCGGCTGACCATGGCTCTCGCGCTGGCGCTCTTTGCGTCCGCGTCTCCCGCCCAGACTCCGCCCCCGGCGACGCCGGCGGCCGTCGTGGGCGACGCTGCGGCCCCCGTCAACAGTGCGCCCGCGGGAGGTGGGGTCGTCACGCCGGCGCCCGCGGCCAATGGCGCGGCGGCCCGTACCCCGGCTACCGCGACGGGTCCGTTCCGCGTGAACATCGGACTTGAAGGCGCGGGCGAGAAGGGCGAGGTCAGTGTCGCGCTGCAGATCCTGATCGTCATGACGCTGCTCTCGGTGGCGCCCTCGATCGTGCTGCTGATGACGAGCTTCACGCGTATCGTCATCGTGCTTGGTTTCGTGCGGACCGCGCTCGGCACCCCGAGCGCGCCGTCCAACCAGATCGTGATCGGCCTGTCGCTGTTCCTGACCTTTTTTATCATGGGACCGATTTTCGACCGCGTGAACGAAGAGGCCCTGCGGCCCTACCTTGCGGGCAACATCACTTCGTTGGAGGCGATCGATCGCGCCGTCGTGCCGCTGAAGCAGTTCATGCTAAAACAAACCCGGTCCCGGGATGTGGAATACTTCCTTCAGCTCGGTGGGTTTGGCCCGACGACGGTGAAAGATCTGCCGATGCGCGTCGTCATTCCGGCGTTTGTGATCAGCGAACTCCAGACGGCGTTCCAGATGGGTTTCCTTCTCTTTCTGCCGTTTCTCGTGATCGATTTCCTCGTCTCCTCGGTGCTGATGGCACTCGGCATGATGATGATGCCGCCGGTGACGGTGGCGTTGCCGTTGAAGCTGCTGCTCTTCGTCCTCGTGGACGGCTGGCACCTGGTGGTGCGATCGCTGGTGCAGAGTTTCGGCGCCTGAGGCCGCGGTGAGAACAACGTTCCATTCCCGATTTTTCCCGTCCCATGAATCCCGACCTCGCGATCGACATCTTCAAGTCCACGGTGATGTTCGCCCTTTATGTGGTGGCTCCGTTCCTGATTGCGACGCTGGTCGTCGGACTCGTGGCGAGTTTGTTTCAGTCGGTGACGAGCATGCAGGAGCAGACGCTGACCTTCGTGCCCAAACTGGTGGCGCTGGGCGGCCTGATGTTGCTGCTGGCGCCCTGGCTGCTGCGCTCTCTGTCGGAGTTCACGATCATGACGATCGCTCGGATGGGCGGGATCGGACCATGACGGTGTTCCCGGACGGCGCGGTTTCGCCTCTGGGAATCAATTGGCTGCTGCCGGATCAACCGCGCGTCGCATGAGCCTCGATTTTGCCTTCGCATGGATGATGGTGATGCTCCGGTCGATCGGGCTGATCTTGCAACTGCCTGTGATGGCCGGCCGGCCGATTCCCGTCCCCGTGCGGGTGGCGATCGGGGCGTGCCTGGCGACGCTGCTTGCGGGGATCGTTCCGGCCGGAGCGCTGCCCACGGACCTCTGGGTGTTTCTGGCGGCGGTCATGATGGAAGTGATGCTGGGTTTCGCGCTCGGTTTTGTCGTACGGCTCGCGTTCGGAGCGGTGGAAATGGCCGGACGCCTCATCTCGACGGAAATCGGATTGATGGCCGGGCCCGGCATGGGCGCGCCGGAGCCGGCGAACGAGCCGCTGGCGGCGCTGCTGTCGTCGTTCGCGGTCGTACTGTTCTTCCTTTTCGGCGCGCACCAGGCCGTCATCTCGGCGTTTGCGCGGACGTTTTTCCTCGCCGGGGCGGGGCAGGGGGCGTTCAGCCCCGAAGCGGGTGAATCGCTGATCCGAGGTACCGCGCATCTCCTGGAACTTGGCCTGCGCATCGCGGCTCCATTCATCGCGCTTAACTTCCTCGTCACGCTGGCGTTTTCCGCCCTGGGGCGCGCCGTCCCGCGGATGAACGTGTTCATCGTGAGCTTTTCCGCGCGGGCGCTGGCGGGCATCGCGCTGCTCAGCGCCGCGGGTGCGCTGATCGCGCGCTACCTCTTTCAGGAGTTTGGCGACATGCCGTTCCGGATGTTGCAACTTCTGCCGCTAAAGTAAGCCGCATTTGGGTCGATCAAATCCCCGTGGCGGGTCCGCGTCCGTCGGGGCCGTCCTGGCGCCTCCGGCGCCCCGTGACCCGAGACCTGCGCCCGGCATTAATTGCCGCTTTCATCCGTTCGCCGGCAGTCTTTTCTTCGCCGCATTAATTGGTCGGCTGAGAATTGTTTAAAGCTCTTGAAGCAAACGGTTAGTAGCGGTTGTGTGACCCTTGGCACCGGCGTTGCTTAATGCGGCTGAAACCGCATGGCCGAAAACGACCAGGACCAAAAGACCGAGCAGGCGACGGAGAAGAAGCTTTCCGAGGCGATGGAGCGCGGGCAGATCGCAAAGTCGCCCGAGTTCACGGTGCTTTTCCCGCTGGCCGCGCTGCTGGGTGGCCTGGGCCTGACGCTGCATTCGGCGTCGCGGGAGATCGCGGATTACTCCGTGAGCATGTTCACGCGGTTTGCGCACACGACGATCGCGAGCGACACCGTGACCGCGCAGCTCGGCGAGGCCATGCGGGTCTTTGGTAAGGTCATTGCGCCGCTGCTGGTCGGAATTGTCGGAGCGGTGTTGCTGGCAAGCGGCGTGCAGAGCGGATTCCAGCTTTCGCCGAAGGCGGTCGGATTCAAGTTGGAGAACCTCGATCCGATCGCAGGTTTCGGCCGCGTTTTCTCGAAGTCGGTTTTTGTGCGCAGCGGCATCGATTTGCTGAAGCTGATCGGCATCGCCCTCGCGCTGTGGCTCGGGGCTCGCAGCCTGATCAACGATCCGCTGTTCAGCGCGCCGGTTGAGGCGGCCTATCTCGGGCAATTTCTTAATTCGGCGACGATCCTGTTTCTCACGCGCCTGCTGTTCGCCCTCGGGATCGTGGCTGCGATCAGCTACGCCTACGAGAAGTTCAAACTCTCGCGCGATCTGATGATGACGCGCGACGAGGTGAAGGACGAACGCAAGCAGGCGGAAGGCGACATGCAGACGAAGGCCGCGATGCGCCGCATGGCTCGCCGGCTGATGCAAAAACAGATGCTGACCGCGGTGCCCACGGCGGACGTCATCGTGACGAATCCGACGCACTTTGCGGTGGCCCTGAAGTACGAACGCGGCGTCGACTAGGCTCCGGTCATTCTGGCGAAGGGCGAGAATCGTTTCGCCCAGCGCATCAAGGCGCTCGCGGCGGAGCACGGCGTGCCGATGGTCGAAAACAAGCCCGTGGCGCGGCTGCTGTTCGCGATGGGGAAGGTGGGCGAGACCATTCCGGCGGAGCTTTACCAGGCGGTGGCCGAGATCCTGGCCGTCGTTTATCGGACTCACCGCTACTATTTCCACCGGCTGAAGACCCGGCGCATGGAGGGCGCGGCCTGAGCCCATGAGCATTCCGGCCGACAATCCCGTCGCGATGCTGCTGAAGCGCGCGGATCTCGTCTTCACCGGCGGGCTGTTCCTGACGGTCCTGCTGCTGATCATGCCGATTCCGGCGATCCTGCTGGACGGCCTGCTGGCGCTGAACATCGGACTCTCCCTGCTCGTCCTGCTGGCGATCGTCTACGTCAAGGAACCGCCCGAGTTCTCCAGTTTCCCGACTCTGCTCCTGGCCCTCACGCTCTTCCGGCTCGCTCTTAATATCAGTACCACGCGGCAGGTGCTCGTGCACGGATACGGCGGCGAAATGATCGAGGCCTTCGGCCACTTCGTCATCCAGGGCAACTACGTCGTCGGCGCGGTCGTATTCCTGATTCTCGTGGTGATCAATTTCGTGGTGATCACGAAGGGTGCGGGCCGCATCGCCGAGGTAAGCGCGCGTTTCACCCTCGACGCCCTGCCCGGCAAACAGATGGCCATCGATGCCGAGCTGAACGCCGGGATCATCGACGAGGTCACGGCGACCAGCCGTCGCTTGAAGGTCCAGAAAGAGGCGGACTTCTACGGTGCGATGGACGGTGCCTCGAAATTCGTGCGCGGCGACGCGATCGCGGGCATCATCATCACTCTCGTCAACATCGTCGGCGGCTTCGCCATCGGGGTGATGCAGATGGGACTTTCGCTCGGCGAGTCGCTGCAGAAATTCACGCTCCTCTCCATCGGTGACGGTCTCGTTTCGCAGATCCCCGCCCTGATCCTTTCGGTCGGCGCCGGTATTCTCGTCACGCGCGCCTCGGACAATATGAACGTCGGCGCGCAGGTCGCCGGCCAGCTCTTCCGTTATCCGCGGGCGATGAAGATCACCGGCGGCATGTTGATCGTCTTTGGGCTGATGCCCGGAATGCCGACGCTGCCGTTCCTCGGACTCGGCGCGCTCTTGGCCTTTGTCGGGCGGCTGCTGCGCGAGCAGGAAGGCAAGAACGGGCATCCGGCGGGCACGGACCTGGTCTCCACCCCGAAGCCGGCGGTCGCGGGCAAACCCGCCAAACCCGGGGAGGCCGCTTCGGCTGCCGGCGGGGCCGCGGCATCGGGCGGTCCCGAGGACGTGCGGAAGCTCGTCGAGGTCGATGTCTTTGCGATCGAGATCGGCTATGGCCTGCTCGGTCTGGCCGACGCGAAGTCCGGGGGCGAACTGCTCGGTCGGGTCACCGGTGTGCGCAAGGCGCTGGCGCGGGAAAAGGGCATCGTCGTGCCGCCGGTTTCGGTGCGCGACAACCTCGAGCTCGAGCCCAATGACTACCGGTTCCTGCTGCGCGGCCGTCCGGTGGCGCGCGGGCAACTGCTGCCCGGCCGCTGGCTCGCCATGAACGTCGCCGGCAGCAAGGTCCGGCTCAAGGGCGTGCCGACGCGCGAGCCCGTGTTCAATCTCGAGGCGACCTGGATCGACGAGGCGGAGAAAAAATCCGCCGAACTCAACGGCTTCACCGTGGTGGATCCGGCCTCGGTGCTGATCACGCATCTTTCCGAGACCCTCAAGCTCAACGCGCATCACCTGCTCGGGCGGCAGGAGGTCCAGGCCATCGTCGATCACATCAAGCTGACGCAGCCGGCCCTGGTCGCCGAATTGCTGCCCGACCTCGTCACGCTCGGCATCATCCAGCGCGTGCTGCAGAATCTTCTGCGCGAGAATGTCCCGATCCTGAATCAGCCGCTGATTCTCGAGGGCATCGCCGACTTCGCCTCGCTGTCGAAGAATCCCGACGATCTCAGCGAGCTCGTCCGCCGCCGGCTCGGGTTGTATTTTGTGCCTGAATACGAGGTGCGTCCCGGCGTGGTGCGCGCGGTGACCCTCGATCCGCGCCTCGAGCAGTGGCTCGCCTCGAAGGTGCACCGATCGCCCACCGAGGTCGGCCTCTCGCTCGATCCGGGCACCGGCCGTCACGTGATGGAGCAGATCTCCAAGCACACGGCGGAGATGGTGCAGCAGGGCCAGCCCTCGGTGGTCGTGGTCTCCGCGGAGATCCGCCTGCCGGTGAAGCGCTTCTTCGAATCCTCCTTCCCCCGGCTGACGGTGCTCTCGTTCCAGGAACTGCCGTCCGCCACCGAGATTGAAAACGCCGGGATCATCACCGTGCCGCCCCACTTGGGTCGGGCCGAGGTGCCCCTGAAAGCCGTGCCTGACATGTCCTCTTCCCCCGGTTCATCGTATCCGCCCGGAGCGTACAAGTTCACCGTTG
>JBEIHL010000232.1:0-5871 GCA_040381375.1 Opitutaceae bacterium | reverse complement strand
CGCCTTAGTGACGGGAGCTCAGACGTGTGCTCCGCCGATCCCCGGGGCCCAGGCGGCCGCGGTGGTGGCGGCGGCGCGCGCCACGGTGCTGCGCCTCCAGGGCCTGATCGCGGCGATCGCCCTGCGCGAGCCCAACGGGAATCCCATCTCCGTCTACGCGGCCTATTCGCTCCACTATGTCGGCGGCGTCGGCGGCCGCTCCATCTCGGCGGATTATTTCGGGATGTTCTGCGAGGCGCTAAAGGCGTTGCAACCGGCGGCGGAGAACGCGCCGCCTTTCGTCGCGCTGATGGCGAACGGAACGAGCGGCGACATCAACAACATCAATTTCCGCACCACGGAGCGGGGACGGTCTGGCCTGGCCCAGATGCGGCACGTGGCCAACGACGTCGCACAGAAAGTGAATGGCGCCCTGGCCCAGGTCGCGTGGCAGGACGCCGCTCCTCTGGGAGCCCGCTACCGCGAACTCAATCTGGCCTGGCGCCAGATCGGCCCGGAGTTGATTGCGTGGGCGAAGGATACCGAGGCGAAAGCGCCGAAGCTGACCAAGGGCGACATTCCCGTCGGCGCGAAGTGGCCGACGACACCCGAGTACGTGCAGAAGCTCAGCTATGCGGGCCGCGTGCAGATTCTCGCGCAGGCCAAGCCGCCCGCGAAGGTTCCTGTGCAGGTGCTGCGCATCGGCGACATTTGCATCGGCAGCTCGCCCTGCGAGACCTTCGCCGAAACCGGCCTCGAATTCAAAAAGCGCAGTCCCTTCCCCCGTTCCTTCATGGTGGAACTCAGCCACGCGTACCTCGGCTATCTGCCGACGCCGCGTCACTTCGAACTCGGTGGGTACGAGACCTGGCCCGGCACCAACTACCTCGAACCGCAGGCGTCGGTGAAGATGATGGACAGCCTGCTCGCGATGGCCGGCGAGCTAAAGCAGGCGGCCAAGTAAGGTGGGCGCTCAAAGGTGGAGCAGCCTGTCCCCAGGCTGCTTGCCTCCTGGGAGCGCGGACGTCCTCGTCCGCTGGAATCGAAAATGCGGACGAGGGCGTCCGCGGTCCCAGGGCACAAAAAAAGCGGCGTGATGACACGCCGCTTTTTTTGGATTCAAAATCGCTTACTTCGTCAGCGGATGCAGCTCGATCAGGCGGAAGAAGATCTCCGCGCCTTCTGACTGAAACAGCAGCTTGCCCCAGGTGTAGCTACCGCGGCGGCCTTCCAGAATCTTGACGCCATTGAGGAAGTAGTCGACGTCGCCGTCCTTGCAGATCGCCTCGATGCGATTCCATTCGCCCACGGGCTTCTCGACATCCTTCGCCCCGCGGAATCCCAGCACGTCTTTCCAGCCGAGATCGCGGTACTGCCAGTCGATACGTCCGCGGGTGAACTCCGTGTCCTTGCCGTTGGGGTCCCAGTTTTTTCCGTTGGCCGCCACCTTGGCCCACAGCTTCGGCACGAGGGGCTTCTCGGAACCGCGCTCCACACCGTTGACCAAAATAACGTCGCCGGTGCCACCTTCGATGATCTGGTACTCGACTGAACTTATCCAGGGGGAGTTGAAGAACTTGTTGGCATTGCCGTCCTCGCCCTGGCAGTGGAGCAGAATTCCGGAGTCACGCGTCCGGTTGGCCCGCGGTTCCCAGGTGGCGAGGCCCCAGCGAAATTCCACCACCAGCTTGTAGTTGGTGTAATTGTTCTTCGTCACGATGCCGCCCCAGTGCTGGCCACTCGCACGAATGGCGGGCGCACCGTCGACTTGATCCACCACGGTGAAAACCTTGTCGGGATCGTGCCGCCCGAATTTGGCCAGCCAGGTGTAGAATTCCGAAAGGTCCTTCTTGGTCTTTCCGTCGAAGAGCACGATCGTCTGCTTCGGCGTGATCGGCGCGCTCGCCCCTTGGGCGGCGGCCGGGGAGGCGGTGACGGCGAGTCCCGTCAGCAAGGTGAGCGTGGCAAGCAGCAGGCGGCAGCGGTCGGGAAGGGAATTTTTTTTCATCGGTGGAGGGGCGGGAGGTTGCATCCCGCGAGACCGGTGTTCAAGTATGATTGGTGATGTTCATTTGTGACCATTCCCCGAGTCGGCAGTTTTTCCGGCGCGCCGTTTTCGCGACGATCGTCGTGCTTGGAACCGGTGTCGCAGCGGCGGCCGAGGCCGGGCGCTATCCCGCCCGTTCGCCCGAGGAGGCGCTGCGCACGTTCGAACTCGAGCCGGGCCTTCGTATCGAGCTCGTGGTGGCCGAGCCGCTCGTGATCGACCCGGTGGCCTTCGTTTTCGACGGTCCGGGCCGGCTGTTTGTCGCCGAGAATCGGGGGTATCCGGATCCGGTCGAGGGCGGCGTGCCCACGACGTTGGGTCGGGTCGCGCTGCTGGAGGACGTGGACGGAGACGGCCGCTTCGAGAAGCGGAAGGAGTTCGCGACCGGGCTGGGCCTCGTCAACGGCCTCATGCTGTGGCGGGGCGGCCTCTTTGTCACCGCGGCGCCGGAAATTCTGTATTTGAAAGACAATGACGGCGACGGGGTCGCCGACGAGAAGAAGGTCGTGCTCACCGGCTTTGAGGATACGAAGACGGCCCAGATTCGCGTGAGCCATCCGACGCTCGGGCTCGACGGCCGGGTCTACGTCACGAGTGGATTGAATGGCGGCAAAGTGAGCTCGCCGCTGCATCCGGAGCGACCGGCGGTGTCGTTTCCCGTGCGCGACGGGCGGTTCGACCCGGACTCGTACCTGTTTGAGAATGTCAGCGGGCGGGCCCAGTTCGGACTGACGTTCGATGCTTTCGGCCGGAAACTCTATTGCTCGAACCGGCATCCGGTCATGCAGGTGATGCTCGAGCCGTGGCATCTGAGCCGCAATCCCCACCTCGCTTTCACCGACTTCGCCCAGGAAGTTTCCAAGGTCGAGGCGGAGGCGAAGGTCTGGCCGATCAGCCGCGCCACGATCTCGGCCGATTTCATTCCGCGACTGATGGGCACACCGCATACGGGCACTTTCACGGCCGCGAGCGGGGTCTTCGTCTACGGTGGCACCGCCCTTACCCCGGAGCACCAGGGCAACGTGTTCATCTGCGAGTCCGCGCAGAATCTCATTCAGCGCCAGGTGATGCGCGTGGAGGGATCGTCCCTGCGCTCCGACCCGCCGTATCAGAATCGTGAATTCCTGCGTACGACCGACGTGTGGTTCCGTCCGGTTTACCTTGGTTCCGGACCCGATGGCGCGTTGTATATCGCGGACATGTACCGGCGTGAAATCGACCACCCGCGCTACGTGCCGGAGGAGTCGCGCGGCCTTCTGGACTTCGAGAGCGGCAAGGATCGCGGCCGGATCTACCGGATCGTGAAGGACGGCCCCCGGAGTGTCGGAAAGCCTGCGATCGACAACACGATTGCCGGCCTTGTCGCCGGCCTCGAATCGCCCGACGAGTGGTGGCGCGCGCGTTCGCAACGACTGCTGGTCGAACGCGCGGACCGCGCGGCGATCCCGCTCCTGACGAAAGTGGCGGCGAACTCGGCGCGACCCGAGGCGAAGGTGCGGGCGTTGTGGACGCTCCGCTCTCTGCAAGCGCTTTCCGAGGCGATGATCCAGTCGGCGCTGCGCGACGCGCACCCCGGGGTCCGGGAACAGGGGCTGCAGTTTGCCTCCGAGCTCATGGCGGAGGGGAAGGGCGGCGGTCTGTTGTCGGCTGTGCTCGCGACGGCGAAGGACAGCAGTGCGCGGGTGCGTTTCTGCAGTGCGCTCGCGCTCGCGGGCGTCAGTGACGCTTCGGTGCTGCCGGCCCTGGCTTCAATTGCGATCCTCGACGGCGAGGACCGTTGGGCGCGGGCCGCCGTGTTGAGCGGCATCGCGGGCCGGATGGACGCGTTTCTGACGGCCATCCAAGCTGAGCGAGCAAAGAACCCGAAGGCGTTTGCGGTCGTGATGGAGCATTTGGGCCGGGTTTTCGGTGCCGGCGCTCCGCCGGAGACGTGCCGCGGCTTTCTCACCCAGATGCTCACGGGCGAAGGGGAATTGGCGTGGCGCATGGCCTCCGTGCTGGGCCTGATCGAGGGCTATCGGGGCCGAGGGGGCGCGAGAGGCGCCGCCGCGGCGGATCCGTTCCTGCCCTTGCTGGGTGGTTCCGGGAAAAATGAGGCGTCCGTGCAGGCTTTCCTCCGCGGCGCGACCGAGCGGGCCATGAGCGACACCGCGTCCACCCGGGAGCGCATCAGCGCCATCTCGCTGCTGGGTTACTCCGATTTCGATTCCGTGGTGGCGACCCTAGGCCGGCTGTTGGACGCGCGGCAGGCGCCGGACGTCCAGGTGCAGGCCGTGCGCGCCATCGAACGCATTGGCGACGCCCGCGGTGGCGCGCTTCTGATCGCAAAGGAAAACTGGAGCCGCTACACGCCCCGGGTGCGCGAGGCCGTGCTCGCGACGATGACCGCGCGACCGGCCCTCATCCTGGTACTCTTCGACGCGATCAAGGCCGGCGTGATTGCGGCGCCGGAGATTTCATCCGTGCGGCGCACGGCGCTGATGAAGCACAACGACGCCAAGGTGCAGGAAACCGCGCAGGCGATTTTCAAGGACCTCGAGGGCGGCGATCGGATGCAGGTTTATCGGACTTTCCGCGAATTGCTCGCTTCGAGCACCGACGTCGAACGCGGCCGCGAAGCGTACACCAAGGCGTGTTCGGCCTGCCACACGCACCAGGGTTCAGGTGGCAAGGTCGGACCCGATCTCACCGGCATCCGTAATCAGCCGGCGGATGCGATCCTCCTGCACATCCTCGTGCCGAACTACGAGGTCATGTCCAGCTACGCTACGCTCTCGATCACGACCCAGGATGGCCGTTCCCTCTCCGGCTGGCTCGCCGCCGAGTCGGAAGCGAGTGTGACGTTGCGCACCGCGTCCGGCACCGAGGAGACGGTGGCGCGCAAGGAGATCACGTCGCTCTCCGCTTCCGGCAGTTCCCTGATGCCCGACGGCCTTGAACAGACGATGGCGAAGGAAGACGTCGGCAATATCGTGGCCTTCCTGAAGCATGATAGCTGAGACGCTAGCCCGTCCTCCGACTCTCATGTTCGCGCCGGAGCGGCATCGCGCGATTGAGACCATTGTCCGGCAGAAAGGCCGGCTGACGGTCAGCGAACTGGCGCGGCAGCTCGGTGCCTCCGGGATCACGATCCGGCGAGACCTCCGCGTGCTCGAAGCTGCGGGCAAGGTCGTGCGCGCGCACGGGGGCGTGCTCCACCCGGAGTTTCTCGAAGCCGAACCGGGGTTCGAACACAAGGCGGTCGACGCAGTCGGCTCCAAGGTCGCGCTCGCGAAGGCCGTGGTCGCGGAAATCCCCGAGCGCGGCCAGGTGTACATCGACTCCGGTACCACCTGCCTCGAAGTGGCGCGGCTGCTCCTCGACCGGCGCGACCTCACGATCGTGACCAACTCGATTCCGCTGCTGCAGCTCGGCACTCAGGCGAAGGCCCGCGTCGTCGGCGTGGGCGGCGAAGTCCGGGCCGTGAGTCTCGCGCTCGTCGGCGGGCTGGCGCTCGAGTGGCTGCGCGCCTTGCGCTTCGACGTCGCCGTGCTGGCGGCTTCGGGTCTGGATGCCGCGGAAGGTGCCTCGACGACGGAATTGTCCGAAGCCGCGGTCAAGCAGCTCGCCGCCGCGCGCGCCACGAAGCGGTTGTTGGTGTCGCACGCGGCGAAGTGGAACAAGCCTGCCGCCGTGGCCTTCGCCGGCTGGGATCGTTTCCATCTCTTTATCACCGATGCCCGGCTGAACGCGGCCGAGAAGACGCATCTGCGCCGCGCGGGCGTGACGCTCAAGGTTGTTTCTTCGTCATGAAACCAGTGGTGCGAATCGGAGTGATAGGAGGCGGGCTCAGGGGCCGCGAAGTG
>JBEIHL010000231.1:0-5877 GCA_040381375.1 Opitutaceae bacterium | reverse complement strand
CGGTCGTCGCCGGCGGCGTGCCGCGTCACCATCTGACAGCCTACTCCGCCCGGCAGATCGCGCAGCTCGGCGCCCCGGCGCTGGGCGCGCGGTTGCAGTCGATCTGGGGCGAACTGCGCCCGCCCGGCGACGACAAGACCGCGGAGATCGCGCGGTGGCGGAAGGCGCTTACCCCGGACGTGCTCGCCCGGGCCAACGTCACCTCGGGCCGACGGCATTTCCAACGCCTCTGCGCCTCCTGCCACCGGCTGTTCGACGACGGCGGCACACTGGGGCCCGACCTCACCGGCTCACAGCGCACGAATCCGGATTACCTGCTCGAGAACATCCTCGATCCGAGCGCCGGCGTGTCGCGCGACTTTCAGCTGCACCTGATCCGAACCCGCAGCGGCCGGGTCGTCAGTGGATTCGTGGTCGCGGAGAACGACCGCACGCTGACGCTGGCTTCGCTGAACGAACAGGTGACACTCACCGTCGGCGAGATCGAACAGCGCGAGCGGCTCTCGCAGTCCATGATGCCCGAGGGTCTGCTCCAGGGCCTGACGAACGCTGACGTGCGCGACCTTTTCGGTTATCTCGCCAGCCCGACCCAGGTCGCGGCGGACGAGAGCCGTCCGTGATTCACGGGCGGCCCGGCGCGGGAGTCGTCAGCAGGTAACGCTGCACCGTGCCGCGCGGGGTCCGCGGAATCGCGGCCACGGCCGCGTCGCAAATCATCCCCCGCAGCCGCTCGCCGCCGCCCACACCGCGCCCGTGGCCGGGCGTGACGGCCAGGATGCGCCCTCCGCCGTCCCGGGGCCCGCTTCGCTCAGCAGGAGGGGGCTGCGCGTCACTTCACCCAGTCCGGGACCGTCCCGTCTCCCGTCCGCTCACCCTGAAGAATCCACGAAAGGTTGAGCCTCGCGAAGTGCATCGCGGTGTACTTCCCGTCCGGTCCGCCCTCGTAGAGCAGGTAGATCGCGCCCTCCCCGGGCGTGCCCCGGCGGCCCGAGGCGAGCGAGGAGTACGCGCTGTGCCCGGGGTTGACGAGGCGCTTTACCGGCCACGTGCGACCGCCATCGAAGCTGGCCCAGAGGGTGAGCTTCTCGCGCGGGCCGCCGGCGGTGTCGGTGTTGCTGAAGATCAGGATGTCCCGGCCCGCGACGGGGAGTCGGGTGAGGCCCGCCTTCAGGCCGTAACCGCGGCCGTAGCCGCCGCCGTCCGCCAGCACCGGGTTCACCCGCAGTCCCTCCCACGTCTCTCCGCCGTCGCGGCTCCACGCCTCCCGCCGGCGGTTCTCCTCCGGACGGATGGGTCGCGCGAGCGCCTTGTTGTAGAAGCCGTCGCAGCAGCGGGAGTTGAAGTAGAGGGTCCCGTCGCTCAGCTCGACAAGGGCGGCCTCCTCGGTGGCCGATTCGGGGAAGAGGCCGCTGACCCGCCAAGTGGCGCCGCGGTCGTCGCTGTAAACCGCGCAGCTGTAGATTCCGTCCGTGGGTTTGCGGTCGGAGGGATGCTCCTTGGCGAGCGGACGGAAGGTGCCGGTCACGATCAGGCGGCCGCGATGGGGCCCGTGGCGGAGGGTGATCCCGGGCTCGCTGGCGTTGTTGTGAAGGATGAAGACGCCGGGGGGTGTCCTTCTCGGACCAGACCCCGCGCCGCTTCAGGCCAGTCCGCTCCATCCACTTCATCACCTCATTGGGTGCGAGGATGAGCGCGTGCTCGCTCCACGTCCGGCCCTGATCGCGGCTCCGCCAGAGGCGGTCGCGGCCGTCCCACAGGCGGAGGCTGAGCAGGTCGCCGGTGAGCTCATCGACGATGAAGTTGCTGTCGAGGAAGGCGACCGGGACGGTCGCCGGCTCGCTCCAGGTGCGCCCCCCGTCCCCGCTGCGCCGGGCGATGGAGTCGTAGTTCCGCAGCGCCACGATGGTCCCGTCCAGCGCGACCGCGAGGTAGGGTTCGCGGATGCGCTCCTTGCCGGAAAAGACCTCCTGACGGTCGAGCGCGGGCGCGCCGAGGAAGGGTGCGAGCGGCCCTTCGGCAGCGCCACCGGGCGCGGCCACCGCGCTGGTGGCGGGGTTGAGGAACGTGAAAAAGGCAGCGGCGGCGAGAAGGGCGCGGGCGGGACAGTCCATGGGAAGGCCGAACCGATCTCAGCGGTGGGACGCGCCGTGGTCGACCCAAAAACCGGCGCGCCGGGCTGGCCGAGGCCCAGCTCCCGTTCCACCGTGGCGTCTCGCCCCACGCATCCGGCATGCTACGAGAAGGCGAAGTCTCGAATTCCAACTTCAATTCAGAATGACCCAGAAAAGCAGCAAAGCTGGTGGGCCGACTGGGATTCGAACCCAGACTCAAAGGATTATGAGTCCTCTGCTTTAACCGTTAAGCTATCGGCCCGTGAATTCCACGCTAGTTGGCGCATGCACGGGCGGCGAGTCAACCGGCCACTCGATGCCTGCGGCAGCTCGATCTGTTCCGAGTGGGAGGGGCTTCAAGCCCCGACTCGTCGGGGGATGAACGCGGTCCCGCCGCTTCCACTCTGCGCACGCACTGCGCTTTCCGGCCCCGGCCGCGCCTCACCGCTCGATCCGATACAGGTGCGTCTTGGTGCGGACAAAGAGCGCCTTCCCGGCGACGGCAGCCGAGGCCATCACGCCGGCTTCGAGTTTGTTTTCGGCCAGGACCTTGAAGGTGCGCCCGGCCTCGAGCACGGGACAGTGGCCGTTTTCGTTGAAGAAATAGATCCGTCCTTCTGCGTACAACGGCGACGCCGAATGGTTGCCGACGCCCGGCAGCCGCTCGCGCCAGACGAGGGCGCCGGTCTTCGCATCCAGGCACGTGGCCATGCCGGAGTCCTGCTGCACCATGAACAACAGGTCGCCGGCCAGGACCGGAGACGGCCGGTTCGGCACGTGACTCTTCTCTTTCCACGTCACGTGCGTGTCGGTCACCACGCCCTCGCCTCCGAGCCGCACCGCCCACATCTCGCCGCGGGCGAGGCCCGTCGCCGTATAGACCATGCCGTGCCCGACTACGGGGGTCACGCTGCCGGAGTGAAACTTCAGATCCTCGATCCGCCAGAGTTCGCGGCCCGTGGCGGGATCGTAAGCGTAAGTCGCCTTCGAGGCGGCGCTCAGGAGCACCGGCCGGCCCTCATGCACGATCACCAGCGGGGTGGCGAAGCCCTTTCGAAAATCACCGTCGCGAATCGGTTTACCCTCCGGCGTCAGATCCTGGAAGTCCACCGAGCGGTTCGTCTTCCACACGGTCGCGCCCGTCCGCTTGTCGAGCGCGACGACGTACTGCTGATCCGAACCGTCGAAATGCAGGATCAGCAGATCGCCCCAGAGGGTCGGCGACGAACCCGCCCCGCGCCAGTGGTTGCACTCGAGGTCGCGGCGCTCCCAGAGCACCTTGCCCGTCTGCGTATCCAGACACGCGGTACCGGCGGAGCCGAACGAAACATAGACGCGGCCGGTCTCGATCACCGGCGTCGGTGAACCGTGGCTGTTGAACTTGTCCGCGTACTGCGGCTTCTCCACGTGAAACACCTTCACGTCGTGCACGACCCGGCCCGTCGTGCGGTCCACCGCGATCGCGGAGCGCTCGTGTCCCTCCTCGTCCGCCGTGGTGAGCCAGACCTGGTTGCCGTGCACGACCGGCGAGGACCAAGCCTTGCCGCGGATGGCGGTTTTCCACCGCACATTTTCCGTCTCGCTCCACGTCAGCGGCAGTCCCGTCGCGTCCGACACGCCCTGTCCGGTGGGTCCGCGAAACTGCGGCCAGCTATCGCCGGCGAAGACGCTCGGGCCCAACAGTGCGAGGCAGGAAAGGGCGAGAACGATACTATTCATGGCGGGTGAATATCAGGCGGCTGAACAGGAAGAACGGGGAGAGCGGGAAGGATCTGCGGCGCGCACAGTAGTCCGCGATCGTCTTTGAGTCCCTCCCCGATCTTCCCGGTCTTCCTGTTCAGGATTTCGCATTACCAGCGTCCGGACACGCCCGCCTTGATCGCCGGCGTGAAGACTTGATTGTAGCGGGTCCGCTGCGGGATGTTGATGAACGCGTTGGAGATCGGGTCGTCGAAGATGTTGATCACATCGACAAACAGCGTGAGCCGCGGGTGCCATTTGTACTTCAGGTTCAGATCCACGTTCTTCTTCGAGTAGTAGTAAACGCGCAGCAGCGGGTTGGCGTTGTAGTCACGCAGGTTCTGCGCGCGGTAGGTGTACTTCACGCCCGCTTCCCAAGCGCGATAGGCGTAGGTGACTCCCGCATTGAAGGTCTCCGGCATGAAGCCGGCGATCTCCGCGCCGGACTGCGTGCCGCTCGCCGAGGTGTAGTTGCCCTCGCTTTCGAGCTTCGTGTAGTTGGCCATCAGCCCGAGGCCGCGCCACGCTCCGGGCAGCCGCGTGAGGCGCTGGTTGTAAGAGAGCTCGATGCCGCGGACCCGGCCGAAGCCTCCGTTGCGGTTCTGGGAGATATCGTAGCCTTCATACAGGCCCTCGAAACCGTTGTTCGGACCGGCGCCGACCACGCCGCCGGAGTCGCCGTAGATGAAATCCTTGATGTCCTTTTGAAACAGGCCGACCGACAGGTAGCCGGCGGGCTCGAAATAGTACTCCAAAGAGAGGTCGTAGTTTTCCGTCGTCTGCGGCTTCAGGTCGGGATTGGCGGCCACAATGCGCATGGCCTCGTTGCTCACCGTCGTCGTGCGCAGGAGGTTGGAGAAATTCGGCCGGCCGAGACCGGTCGAGTAGCTGGCGCGGGCGAGCAGGTTCGCCGACAGATTGTACTTCAGGTGCAGGCTCGGAAGCACGTTGCGGTACCCGCCGTCGTCCTCGCGGACGTTGCTCCACTCGGCGATCGTCCGCCGCCGCAGTTCATCGTTGGTCACCACGCCCACCCAGGCGGCCCGGCGGGCGCGCTCCGCGGGCGTGATTTCCTGGCGGACGCCGCGACCGGTGAGTTCGGTTTCTTCGATCCGGACCCCGCCCGTGATATCCAGCCGGCCCAGGCGAATGTCGCCCATCAGGTAGACCGCGTATACATCCTCGGTAATCTTGCCATTGTACTGCAGCGCGTCGCGGGCGGTGGCGGCGATGTTCTCCGGGAACTGCGCCGGGTTCGCCCGCCAGTATCGTACGAGCGCGTCCGGATCGAGGGCCGGCACCGGCTCGTAGCGCCCACGGGCGGCACCGTAACGGTAGCCGGCGTCGGCAAACTGGCCGACGTTGTCGTCGTTGAGGCCAGTCGCGGGGTTGCGGCCGACGACGCCGTCCGCGCCCACGTAGGAGTAAGCCGGTCGAATCTGTTTGCGCTGGCGTTCCTGTCCGCGCCAGCGAAGTCCGGTCTTGAGGTTAGACGTCAGGGTCGTCGGCAGCGTGTACTTGTAGTTCACGTGCGCCCCGTTAATCGCGTCCTCGTCCTCGAAGGCCTGGAAATTGAGCGTCGTCAGCCGGTGGTCGGTACGGTCGGTGAGCGCCGGGCCGCTGATCTGCGTCATCTTGGGATTCAGCGGATCGATGCGCTCGAAACGGAAGCCGACGCCCAACACCTGGACCGTTGGAATCACGCGGTTCTCGGTGCCGGACGAGCGGGAGACATTGGCGCCGTAGTCGAGAAAGCCCCGCGCAAATCGTTTTTCGCCGCCGAACACGAAGTTCAGCGTCTCCGTGTCCCGGGTCCGATGATTCTGCGCGAGGCTGATGGTCGAGTTGATCGTCTCGGTCACGGTTTCGGTATAGCCCGGCCGGATCTGGGCCACCGTCGGGGTCATCGTGATGTGCCGGCGGTCCAGCCGATCGTTGTAATCCGAATAC
The DNA here is from genome assembly GCA_040381375.1 of Opitutaceae bacterium. Lineage (GTDB taxonomy): Bacteria > Verrucomicrobiota > Verrucomicrobiia > Opitutales > Opitutaceae > ER46. Next base: position 76 of record JBEIHL010000231.1, on the reverse strand, counting down.
ATCGTGTTGAGGAAGACCCGGTGCGTCTGGCTCAGCTTGAAGTCGACGCGGGCGCCGATCCCGACGCGCTCGTGCT
>JBEIHL010000230.1:0-5878 GCA_040381375.1 Opitutaceae bacterium | reverse complement strand
CGCGTCGAAACTCACGTGGTCGGTGGAACCCGTGCGCGAAAGTGAAATCGTGTCCGCCTCCAGATCGCGGAACGACTTGAGCCAGTCGCGAAAGATCGGTCGCGCCGCTTCGTTGCCCTGGAGATAAATGCCGCGGATCTTTCCGCCGCCGTTGTCGAGATTGTAGTACGCCGACAGCTTTTCGTAGCCGGGCTGGCGGTCCTTGACGGCGAGTGGCGCGGGTCCGGACTGGGTGGACCCGCCGGTGGGGGGCGCCGGCGGGGTGCCAAAATGCGCCGTGACGTACGCCTTGGAGCCGAGCAGGCCCTGCTCCTCACCGCTCCAGAGGGCGAGTCGGATCGTGCGGCGCGGTTCCAGCTTGAGCGCTTGCAGGATTCGCATCGCCTCCATCACCACGGCGCAGCCGGTGGCGTTGTCGGTGGCTCCGGTGCCGCTGTGCCAGGAGTCGAGGTGGGCGCCGAGCATGACGATCTCATCCGCGCGATCCCGGCCGGGGATTTCGGCGAGGACGTTGACCGGCTTCACGTCCGCCGAAAGGTACTCGGCCGAAAGCTCCAACGCCATCCGGGGCGCGGTCCCGTGCTGCGCCAGCCGCACGAGGCGGTTGTAATGTTCGTTGGCGACCGAGATCTGCGGGACGATCGGCGGGCAGTCGGTCTTCCACGGTGAGATCCCGCGCGGAACGGTGGGCGAGCCCGCGGCATTTCCGGCCTCGGCCGGGGTTTCCGGTTTGGCCGCCGGAGTGTCACCGGCCGGCGGATACACGCGGGCGCCCAAGGTGAAGAAGGTGCCCGTTTCGCCGCGGCCGCTCGGTTCCAGAATCGCGGCGACTCCCTCCTCGGAAAAGAACTGATAGCGGCGTGGCGTGAAGGCGATGGACGCGCGCTGGGCCGGATCGGCGATCGGACTCGGCGTGCTCGGCCGGGTTACCCCGGTGCCCACGCCATCGGAGTTTGCGAGCGCCAGCAGTTGGGCGTCGGTCTTGCGCAGGGCCAGCGGTTCAAACGCGACTTTTTGCACGACGATCTCGCCGTTGAGAATTATTTTGCCGCGGAGCTGGCCCCGGTAGCGCTCGAGATCAGCCGCGCCCTTGATGTCGACATACACGACCTCGCCTTCGACCTTCCCATCGGGCACGCTGGGCGACCACGCCCGCGGATGCGCGATCACGGGCATCGCCTCGGGCGTGAACGCCTGGAGCGAAAATCGTTTCAGCACCCAGCCGCGGCCAAACGGATCCCACGTCTCGAAGCGGGGATTGGCCAAACCCCAGGTCCCGAGCTGCCGGCGGGCCCATTCACTCGCCCGCTGCAGTCCCGGGGATCCGGTCAGCCGGGCGCCGTTGAGGTCGGTCAGCGCCAGGACGGTGGCCATGACTTCGGACCTTTTGAGTCCCTCCTCCCGGATGCGGGCAACGGGGTCCGCGGCGGCGGGCGCCGCCGGAGGGGAGGCTCCGTCCTTCGCGGCCGGCGCCGGTTGCGCGGCGAATACAATCGAGCACGTGAGGCCGCAGGCAACGCCGGCGGTCAGAGCGAAACGCGAGGTAAGCTTCACCGCAGCAGCGTCCGATCCCGCGAGTGCGGCGCAACGCCAAAACGGCGCCGGGAGGCTTCTGCGTCGGGTCACGCAATCGGGACGATTCAGTACTCGTCCATCACAAACCACATCACCCAGACCAGACTGATCGTGGTGAGAATCATGCCGGCGATACCGCAGGTGAGAGTCATGGCGTTCCGGTACGGGCCGAACGCGGTAAACGCGAAGAATCCGTTGGCCGAGAGCAACAGGAGCCAGAAGTCGCGGGCGCGGCGGGAGCGCCGGCGCGGCTTCGGGACGACGGTGTCTTCCCCGGCGGCCCGCATCCGCGCGGACTGGTCGCGGAGGAGGGCCTGGACATCGTTGGCGGGTTGGGCCGCGGCGGGAACGGACGACGAGACTGGGGGCGAAACGTTCGCCGCGCGCAGGTGGCCCTGGACGCTCGTGGGCGTCGCGTCGCGCGGAGCAGCGTTGGCCGGTGCGTTGACGGACTCGAATTCCGGCGCCTTCAGCCGATAGAATTTCCGCGGTGGATCGGGTTCATCGCGCATCGGGCACAAAGGAGGGCGATGCACCACCCCGGGGTCAAATCGCGAAGCGTGAAACGCGTCTCGCTGGGCCGCACGCCGGAGGCGCACAATTCAGTTGAGTCGCCCTGGCGGCGCCAGCATCGTCCGCCCACCGCGGGGCTGATGTTTCCGGTCCGAGCTCGCGGTTCCGCCCCTTTCTCCATCCCTGAGCCCGGCTGCCCCCGGGCCGACAGAAAAAATCCAGGTCGACCATGACGTTTTCCGTGCCCGTGAAACCATCCGCTCCTGCCCTCTCGCCCGCCCGCGGATGCCGGAGTGCGCTGCTGTTCTTGTCCGCCCTCTGCACGCTCGCGTCGGCGCAGGAAAGTCCGCGGCGCGAAGACGTGCTGCAGGCCTTGCGCAAGGCGGCCGGGTTTTATCGCGAGCAGGTGGCGACGCACGGGGCGTATCACTTCGCGTACGCCGAGGATCTGAGTTACGGCCGCTCCGAGGCGAAGGAGGGGCCGCATACCGTCGAGGTGCAACGCGAGGGCACGCCGCTGGTGGGCATGGCGTACTTGGAAGCATATGCCGCCACGGGCGACCGGTACTACCTCGAGGCCGCGCGAGCCACCGCGCTGGCGATCGTCTCGGGACAACACTGCTCCGGCGGCTGGGATTATTTCATCGAGTTCGATCCGGCCGAGCGGAAAAAATTCCCGTATCGGGCCGACGGACCCTGCCGTGACATCACGACGTATCCGGGCAACCCGGTGACGAGCCTGGACGACAACGAAACCCAGGCCGTGATGCGTTTCCTGGCCCGGGTCGACCAGGCGCTCGGGTTCAAGGATGCGAAGATTCACGAGGCGACCCGCTTCGCCTTCGACAGCCTCATCCAGGCGCAATACCCGAACGGCGCCTGGCCGCAGCGCTTCAATCGCCCGCCGGACCCGGCGAAGCACCCCGTGAAGCAGGCTTCGTATCCTCCGTCGTGGAGCTGGAAATGGCCCGGCAGCAACTACCAGTCGCACTATACCTTCAACGACAACTCGATCTCGGACATGATCGATGCGTTTCTCGAGGGGGCCCGAATCTATAACGAGCCGCGCTACCTGGCGGCCGCGGAAAAGGGCGGCGCGTTCATGCTCCTGGCCCAAATGCCGGAGCCGCAGCCGGCCTGGGCGCAGCAATATGATGCCGACATGTTTCCCGCGTGGGCCCGGGTTTTCGAGCCGCCGTCCGTGAGCGGCGGGGAATCGCAGGGCGTGATGCGGACCCTGATGGTGCTTTACCGGGAGACGGGCAATCGGAAGTACCTGGAGCCGCTCCCGCGCGCGATCGCCTACCTGAAGCGCTCGGCGCTGCCGCCGGTCGAGCAACCATCCGAGATCCGCCTGCGGGCGCTGGCCGGAAGATCCGACCGGATGGTCCTCGCCCGTTTCTATGAGCTGCAGACGAACCGGCCCCTCTACGTCACGAAGGGGACCCGGATAAACGTGAAGAGCGGGTCGTCGTCCTTGCTGGATGGATACCAACTTTCGTATGAGGACAGCTCGGTGATCACGCACTATGGCGTGCTGGTGAACGGGGACGAATTGCCGGCCATCGAGGCCGAGTACCAGCGGTTGGCTACAGCCGACCCGGCGTCGGTGCGGCGGCCGGACCACCTGCGCGGGCTCTCGCCGTGGAGCGAGCGTCCGCGCGCGAAGCCGGCGGCGAAAGCCCTGGCGGCGCAGGTGAAGCAAGTGATCGGGTCGATGGACGCGCGCGGCGCCTGGACGGAGGCCGGCAGCATCGGGAAGAGCGACCGGATCGTGCAGGTTTTCGCCGCCCGCGAGATGGTGCTGAAAGTCGGAGATCGCGTCGTGCCCGTGAAGGAGAACGACATGATCGAGTTGTTCCAAGGCAAGGAGCCGCCGCGGGAGCGCGTGATCCGGTCGCAGACGTTCGCCCGGAATGTGGATCTGCTGTGCGATTATCTTCGGGCGTTACCCTGACGTCGCCCCGGCCCCGGCTCCGGACTAGTCCCCACCTGCCCCCACGAAACCCGCCGTATCAGGATCGGCTCACTCTCTCCGTCCCTCGAACGCTTTTTCCCCATGACCTCACCTCACCGTATTGGGCTGCTCCGTCGTGCCTCCGCGCCCGTCGGTTTTTTGCTGCTCGCCTCCCTCGCCACGGCGCAGACGTCGGCCACCGATGCGGTGACGCTCGCCAAGTACGACACCAACAAGAACGGGCGGCTCGATCCCACCGAGCTGGCCGCGATGGAGGCCGCCCGGCCCGCGCCGCCACGCGTCGAGGCGGCGGCCGGCGACGATAACCTCGTCAAGCTTTCCCCCTTCGAGGTGCGCTCCGAGGATCGCGGCTATTACGCGTCGAATACGACGTCCGGGACGCGGCTCAATTCCAAGGTCGAGGATCTCGCCTCCGCGATCACCGTCGTCACGAAGGAGCAGATGACGGACTTCGCGATGCTGGATATCAACGATATCTTCCTCTACGAGGCCGGCACGGAGGGGACGGGTACCTACACGGATTTCTCGGTGGATCGCAATGCGAGCCCGGTGGACAACACGCAGATGAATCCGAACGGCGCGAATCGCGTCCGCGGCGTCGGTCCCGCCAATCTGTCGTTCGGCAACTTCGAGACCAGTGGCCGGGTGCCGCTCGATCCGCTCAACATCGACGCGGTCGAGATCAGCCGCGGACCCAATTCCACGGTGTTCGGGATCGGCAGTGCCGCGGGCACGGTGAACATGCAGCCGTCCTCCGCCAACCTGAGCCGCAACCGGTCGCAAGTCACGCTGCGCGCTGACAGCATGGACGGCTACCGCACGAGCCTGGATCTGAACCGGGTGCTCCAGAAGGGACGCCTCGCGATCCGCGGCAGCGGCGCCTTCCAGCGGGACGGCTTCAACCTCAAACCCTCCGGCCTCGATACCACGCGGCTCAACGGCATGGTGAAGTTTCAGCCCTTCAAGTTCACCAGCCTGAGCGCTTCGTTTTCCTACTACGACATCGAGGGCAATCGTCCCAACACCACGATGCCGCGCGATGCCGTCACCGGCTGGAGAAAGGCCGGTTCACCGACCTGGGATCCGGTGACCGCGACGGTCACGCTGAACGGCGCCAAGCTGGGGCCGTACGCGAACAACGCCGTCCCGTCCTACTTCTCGAACTCCAACTTCGCCACGCTCTCGACGCTGTTCATCGATCAGAGCGGGCTGGGCTTCTGGTCCCCGAGTCGGACCACCAGCACAAACAACCCGGGCACGCCCAATCAAAACGTGTTCCTGGTTAACACCACGCCCGAGGCCATCCGCGCGACGCAGCCGCTGTTCTCGAGTGACCCCACCGTGAGCAGCCGCGAGTTGTACGACTGGACGTCCGTGAATCTCGCGGCCGTCAACCGCATCAAGGAGACGACGCGGACGACCCACCTCCAGCTGGAACAGATTTTCTTCGACACCCCGCGGCAGATGCTCGCGCTGCAGGCCGGTTACTTCCGCGAGGACTCCCGGCGCTTCACCCGCAATATCATGGGGGTGGCCGGCAGCAGCGGCGTGACCGGCCTGCTCCATGTCGATGTGAACGAGCGGATGATCGACGGCACTCGCAATCCGTATTTCCTCCGTCCCTTCATCGGGATTTTCGGGGTGAAGGGCTTCGTCGACAACCCCCTGCTGCGGGAGACGTCCCGGGTGCAGCTCGCTTACAAGCTCGATCTGCGCCAGGAGAAGAACGTGCTGCGCTGGCTCGGCCTGCATCAGTTCTCCGGATACGGTGAATACAAGGACTTCGTTTCGAGCCGCATCGCCTACCGCGAT
>JBEIHL010000229.1:0-5902 GCA_040381375.1 Opitutaceae bacterium | reverse complement strand
GGGCGTCCGCGCTCCCAGGGAAGGAGCTGCTACCTCATCCCGTTCGCCCGCAGCCACGCCGCGGTCTGATCCGGAAAATCGGTGAACACGCCCTCGACGCGCACGTCCTTGAACAGCGCGGCATGCACCGCCTCCAGCGAGGGGCATTCCTTGGGTAGGTCATCGGCCCGCACGGTGTACGGGTGAAGGGCGAGCTTCTCCGCCTGGGCAAGACGGCCCAACGGCGTGACCGTAGGAGCAGCGCCACCGGGCGTCCAGGTGACGAGCCGCGTGATCGTCGGGCCGATGCCGTCGGCAAACTTCGCCAAGCCGCGCAGACCATCCGCGGTGCAGAGTTGTTCGTAGTCGGTGCCGTCATCGCCCTTCTTGCCGCCGCCGATCAGCATCACGAGCCGGCCCTGCCAGCCGATCTCCTCGCGCAGCCGCCTCACTTCCGTGAGTTCGAAGCATTGCAGAAAACACGGATCGGCCTTCGTCGCATAGCCGTACCGGATCAGGATCGGCACGACAACCCGGCTGATGTCCCGGCCCTGCGCCCGATGCCATCCGGGCTGCTTCAGCTCCGGATAAATTCCGGCCGTGCGGCCGGTCGCGTGGTTCAGGCCCTGGATCAACTGCAGTTCCTCCTCGAGCGTGGAAACGCCGAAGGACGACTGCCGGACGGGGAACCGCCGCGGGTACACCTGCTGGCCGGTCTTGGCGTTGAAGCGCTCCGTCACGCGCAGTTGCTTCATTTCCGCGACCGTGAAATCGAGCGCGTAGTAGCGTCCGTCCGCCCGCTTCCGGCCGGGAAACCGCTGCGCGACGTCGGTCGTGGTATCGAGATGGATATCGTGCAGCACGACGGGCACGTCGTCCTTCGACAGCACGAGGTCCTGCTCGATGTAGTCGGACCCCAACGCGTGCGCGTAGGCCTTGGCGGCGATGGTGTGTTCCGGCAGATAGCCACTGGCGCCGCGGTGGGCGATGACCACCGGCCGGACGGATTGAGCGGCGGCAACGGAAGTGAGCAACATGACCAGGACAGATAGCGTTTTCATATAGCCGATCAGCGCGGAGGAAAATTTTATCCGGTCTTGGTTCCGCTCGTGGTGCGGTGACTCAGCGTCAGGGCACTGAAACCCATCGTGAGCACGCAGCACACGATCATCGTGCCGAAGACGCCGTTCCAGCCCCACTTGTCTGCGATCCAGCCGACCCCGGTGCCGGCGATCGCCGAGCCGAACACATAGCCAAAGAATCCAGTGAAGCCGGCCGCCGTGCCCGCGGCCTTCTTCGGCACGAGGTCGAGCGCGTGCAGGCCGATGATCATGATCGGTCCGTAGACGAAGAATCCGATCGCGATCAGCGAGGCGATGTCGATCCAGAGCGGGCCGTGGCGGTTGAGTCCGTACACGATCAGACCGATCAGCGTCAGCGCCATGAACAGGATCGTCGCCGGCGCGCGGCTGCCCTTGAAAACCTTGTCCGACATCCAGCCGCACAGGATCGTGCCCGGAATGCCGGCGAACTCGAACGCCGCCCAGGCGTAGCTCGATTCCTTGAAGGAAAATCCCTTCGCCGTCTGCAGGTAGGTCGGCACCCAATCGACCACTCCGTAGCGCACGAAGTACACGAACGCGTTGGCCACGGCGATCGCCCACAGATATTTGTTGTTCAGCACGTGGCCGAGGAAGATCTCCTTGAAGCTCAGGGTCTGCTCGTGCGCCGCCGAATAATCCGGCGGGTAGTCGTTCTTGAACGCCTCGATCGGAGGCAGCCCGCAGCTCTGCGGCGTATCGCGCAACAGGACCGCGATCACGATCGCCACCAGCGCCGCCACCGCCGCCGGGAAGTAAAACTTGGCGCCCCAGTCGTGGAAAAGCAGCACGCCGGCCAGCGCGAGCTTGGCCACCAAGCCGCCGCCGATGTTGTGCGCGACGTTCCACACCGAGACGGTGACACCGCGTTCCTTCGTGCTCCACCAGTGCACCATCGTCTTGCCGCACGGCGGCCAGCCCATGCCGTTGAACCAGCCGTTGAGGGTCTGCAGCGCGACAATCGCCCAGAGCGAGCCGTAGATCGCCGGGAAGGCGCCGAACGCCGCCGTCACCCCGGCGGTCAGCAGCAGGCCAATCGTCATGAACCAGCGCGGATTGCTGCGATCCGACACCGAACCCATGATGAACTTCGAGAAACCATACGCGACCGAAAGACCGGTGAGTGCCCAACCGAGCTCCGCCTTAGAATACTGTGGGTGATCCTTGAGAATGTCCGGCATCGCCAGGGCGAAATTCTTCCGGACGAGATAGTAGGCGGCGTACCCGATGAAGATGCCGGCAAACACCTGCCAGCGCAGCCGACGGTACTCGCGGTCGACGCGATCGGGCGGAACGGCGGCGGCGGCCGCGGCGGGCTTGAAAAGGGAAAACACGGCGTGGAAACGTTAGCGCGACTGTTGCAACTGCTCGCGCAGCCAGGCCGGACGATCCGTCGTAATGCTGGCGACGCCCAAGTCGCGCCAGCGTTTCGCCACCGCGACGTCGTTCACCGTCCACACGTGCAGTTCGAGCCCCGCGTCGCGGATCGCCTTCACGTCATTGGGAGTGAGCGGCCAGGTGTGCTGCAGATCCAGTCCGGTCAGCTTGGCCGTCTTCGCGGCGCGAATCATCTCGGCGACCGACGGCGGCGACTTGGCCGTCGGCGCCGGCTTCGCGTTCGGCGCCGGGTGCCCCACGAGCCAGAGCGTCTTCAAGGCCGGGAGCTGCTTTCGCACTTCGACCAGGGTGTCGTAGTTGAAACTGATGACCGTAATATTGCGCTCGTTCCCACCGGTGGTGGCGAACACGCGTTTCAGCTCCGGCACGATCTCCGGCCCGACCTTGATCTCCACCAACAGCCGCTTGCCGGCCGGGATCGACTGGATCTGCTCCTCGAGCAGCGGAACTTTCTCTCCCTTGAACTGCGGCGCCTTCCAGCTACCGGCGTCGAGGGTGCGCGCCTCAGCCTGGGTCAGGTCCCCGATCGCCACGTCGCGTCCGCCGCCGGTGCGCTTAGCCGTCTTGTCGTGAAAGACGATAATCTTGCCGTCTTTCCCGAGGTAGATGTCGGTCTCGACCGCGTCGGCCTGCTGCTGCCACGCGAGCCGCGTTGCGGCCATGGTGTTTTCCGGGGCATCGTACGACGCGCCGCGATGGGCGACGATTTCAACGGCGGAAAGAGGAATTGTCACGCCACTCATGACGAGAAAGGCAAGGGATCGCAGAAACATCTTGGGAAGGGGTAAGTCGCGCTAGGGATGACCACGGATCACACGGAACACACGGAAGTGCGATGCAGAACAAGCTCAGGGTGGTTTTACTGCGTGCATCAACCGCCACGAGCTTGGAACCACTTATCTTCACTGATTTCCACTGATCTGAATCAGTGCCGATCAGTGACTATCAGTGGTTCAAGGCTTCCTCTCTGGTTACTGCTATGCCGCGCTGGGGGATCCGTGGGTTCCGTGGGCCTCACTCAGAACCGTTTCGAAACCTCCATCGTGAACTGGCGTCCGCGCACGTTGAACGATCCCGGCTGGTAGCCGTACTGCTCGTCGGCGAGCGCGGGTTCGGTGTCGAAGACGTTGTTGATGCCGCCGCGCAGCGTCACGCCGCGCAGCCAGCGATGTCCGCCGCGGTCGAAGCGGTACGAGATCCACGCGTTGTGGTTGATCTGCGGATCGACGCGCAACAGGTAACGCGTGATGCCGTTGTCGTTGAAAACCTGAATGTAATCCGGCCGCCCGAGCGCCTGGTAGACCTGCAGCGTCGTCGCGGCCGACGTGTCGACGAACGAGCCGAAGTAGCTCGCGAACCAGCCGGCCGAGACCGGGCCCTGCCGCCACGAGACCGACGCGTTGGTGCGCCACCGCGTCCGGCCGTTACGCCCCAGTTCATCCAGCGTCGGCGACAACTCGTCTGACTGCGAACGCCGCATCACGTAGTGAGTCGCTTCGCCGTTGAACGTAAACGTGCCGAGCCGCGTGCGCGGCGAGCGATACTGCACGCCGAATTCATAACCCTGGATGTCGCGACCGCTCAGGTTGAGATAATCGTCGATCACGCTCACGACCTCGCCGACCGGCGCCCGCCGAAGCGTCTGGCCGGGCCGCGCATTGTAGTCGGCAAACGCTTGCCGGTCCGCCGCAGTCACCGGCGCGCGCGTGACCTTCGAACTTCCGCGATAGTTCGCCGTGCCCGAGCCGAGGTCGATTTGCGCCAGCGGCGTGCCCTTCGCGAGTTCGGCCTGCATCGCGAGGTCGAGCAGCACCTCGTCACGATCGATGGCCGCCCCGGCGCCGACGTTTTCGATCACCTTGTTTTGGTTCAAATTGAAGTAGTCGAAGGTGAGGGACAGCCCGCGCACTCTCGGCACCTCGAGCACGAAGCCGGCGACCCAAGTCTTCGCTTCCTCCGGCTCAAGCCGCTGATTGCCCTGGCGGAACGTCGTGCGCTGGGCGGTGCCGTCCGAAGGCAGCGCCGTGACTTCGAAGCGATACGGGTCGTCGGCGCCGATCTGCCGGCGCAGCGGCGTGATGTTCGTCTGCACCAGATTCGGTGCGCGGAACGACTCCGCCATCGAGCCGCGAAGCTTGAGCCAGGTCGCCGGTTTCCAGACCAGGCTGGCCTTCGGTTTCGCGGTGTCGCCGAAGATCGAGAAATTTTCGTAGCGGCCCGCGAGCGTAAGCTCGAGCGCCTCGACCAGCGGCAACCGGTTCTCCCGCGTCACGAACGGCAGCGACGTCTCGAGAAAGACGGCGTAGATTGTCTGGTTCGCATCGATCGGCACGTTGCCCGACAGCGCGAGGAAATCGTTGTCGCCTTCGCGCAGGAGCGGGAACTGGCTGCCCGAGCCCGGCGGGTTCACGCCGACGAACGTCGCGCGCTTGTCGGAGAACGTCTCATGACGCACTTCCGCGCCCGTCGCCATGCCCATGCGGCCGCCACCGAACGGGAGGCGCCAGAGCTGGCCGTTCGCCTTGGCGTCCCACATGAAGAGATTCGTACGGCCCATCCGGTCCTCGTCGTCGTAGAGCGGATTCACGACCGACTCCGGGTTGCGGTAGAGCTGGTCGACCACGATCTGGTTGTTCTGCACCTTGAACGTGACCGGGAAAGGGTTGAACGCCGTCCCGTCCGTGCGGTTCAGCGCCGCCCGCAGCCGCGACTCGCGCACTTGGAAATGCTCGAACTCGTGCGTCTGCGCGCCCGAGGCCACGATCGCGCTCTCCCACTCCCACGTTTCGCCGAGCTTGCCGCGCAGTCCGCCGAGCACGCGCCACGCGTAGCTGGTGACCTCCGTTTCGCGCGGCTTGAAGCCGCTGGGAATCGTATCGTTTTGCCCCGGCGAAACGCCGGTCCAGATCGAGACGTCCGCCGGTGCACCCACGAGACGCAGCGTGCCGTCGGCATTGGGCGCGCCTGTCGGGTGATAGAAACGCACGCCAAACGGATTCCACGGACTCGCCGCCGGCAGATAGATGCCCTGGTCGTCGGTGTTCTTCGCGTTGACCGGCTCGCGGCCCGTCCGGCTGTAGGCGCGATAGAACAGCAGATCGCCGAAGAACGACAGCCGTTCGTTGAGCGGCCGGTCGATGAAGGTGGCGAACTGCACGCGATCCGTGGCCGGGATCAGCATCTTCCACTTGTTCCAGTTCGAGAACGTCAGGTTCTCGGGACTGTCGATGTTGGCGGAGGGCGCGGTCGCCTTGAAGGTCACGCCGCCGCTGGCGGTCGGAATCAGATAGAACATGCCGTCCGCCGCCATCGTCGCGACACCGGCCGGCACCGTGCCCGTCGCCACGATGCCGGTGTTTCCCGTTGGGCGCGAACCGACGAAGGTCAGGAAATCCGGCTGAATCGTCCCGCGCTGCCACTGGCCC
>JBEIHL010000228.1:0-5903 GCA_040381375.1 Opitutaceae bacterium | reverse complement strand
GGGCCATGGATCGACCTGCACCGGACTTCGCGGCACAAGGACGAGAATCCGACCCAGTGGCGCGAGAACACGAACTACAAAGTCGCGCAGCGGCTGCAGAACCTGCAGAACTTCTCCGAGGAGATCAACGCGGCCTACGTCATGGGCAACGTGAAGATCAATGAGCTCAGCATCCTCGCCGGCTTGCGCATGGAGGAGACGAAGACCGCCGGCAACGGCCCGCTCTACACGCTCACGGCTGCGGAACGCGCGCGGCGCGCCGCCTGGGTGGGGCCGGTCACCGATGCGGAGAACGAACGCCGCGCCACGGAGGAATGGGGCCGGCGGACGCATGCCGAGGGCGAGTATCGCAACGTTTTCCCCGGGGTGCATTTCACCTACGCGAAGCGGAACGGACTCGTCGCCCGGCTCAGCTACTCGACCAGCATCGGCCGGCCGCCGATCACGTCGATCGTGCCGAACACGATCGTCAACGACGACAACCAGACCCTCTCCGTCGCGAACACCGGCCTCCAGCCGCAGTTCTCGGACAACTTCGACTTCAATGTTGAGTACTATTTCAAGTCCATCGGCTTCGTGTCCGCGAGCGTCTTCCTGAAGGAGGTCGACGGTTTCATCTATTCGACGAACAACCTCTTCGTTGGCCGCGGTCCGGACAACGGGTTCGACGGTCTCTACGAGGGCTACCGGCTCACCACGTCGCTCAATGGCGGCAAGGCGCGCTATCGCGGCTTCGAGCTGAACTACACCCATCAGTTCACCTACCTGCCCGGCTTCCGGCGCGGGCTAGGCGCGACCTTCAACTACACGCAACTCGAGACCAAGGGCGACTACGGTGGCACCGTCGCCACGACGCAGGTCGCGGGCTTCCGGCCGAGGACGGCGAACGCGATGCTGAATTACCAAAAGGGCCGCTACCGCGCGAGTCTCCAGGCGAGCTGGATCGACGACTTTCTCGTCTCGGTGTCGACGAACGCGGCGCTGATCCTTTACGACTCGGCGCGCACGACGATGAACTTCAAGTTCACCTTCGACCTGTCGAGCCGCACGAGCTTCTACCTCAACCTGGACAACCTGCTGCGCACGCCGCTCAACCGCCGGTACTACGGTCCCTACGAGGACCGCATCGGTTACACCCGACTGCCGTACCGCTCGATCGCCGCGGGTATCCAAGGCCGCTTCTGAGGGCGATGCCAACGGCCGCGACACAGGTTTCCACGACAAAGTGGGATGGGGACGCGGCGCCCGCGCCGCGTTTCTCGGGCCTGACGCGGCTAGGGCGCCGCGTCTCCATCCAATCGCGATCGTGGAGTGTCAAGATGGCTTGGATGGCGGTGGGCGCGGCCTTACTCACGGTCAGCGTGGAATCCTCGGTCGTGGCCGCGGCTCCGGCGCCGGCGCGAGCGGAGACGCTGCGGGTCGTCGATCTCGCCCGCGGCGAGAGCCAGGAAGTTGTGCTGGCCGATGGCGCGACGGTAAACGTGAAGCTGCTCGAGCTGCAGGAAACGCGCGACACGATCAACCACGCGGTGCGGCTGGCGCGCGTGAAGGTGGAAGTCGACGGCCGCGAAGTGACGCTGGAGTCGGGCAACTACCGGCTGCCGGTGACGGTTGGCCGGGTGCAGATCGATTGCTCGATCACCAAGGGCTACGTTTCCAATTCGAACCGCGACATGTGGAATCTCGAGAAAGACGCGCGGCTCCGGCTCTGGCCCGCCGGCGCGCCCTGGCTGGAGCCGGGCACGTTTCGCTATCCGCTTCGGCAACGCTGGTTCGCGAGCGGCACGCAGATGGCCAACGAACCCGTGCACGTGAACGACGGCGAGTCGCCCGCGAACAAGAGCATCTATTACCACAACGACCTCGATTTCGGCGGCTGCGAGGGGATGGTCGATGTGATCGCCGCCACGGTGGGCACCGTGATTTCGTCGGGGATGCAGGTGCTCCCGGGCTATCAGGACTCCCCGGTCCGACCGCGTTACGATGTCGTCTACCTGCTCGACGACCGCGGCTGGTATTATCGTTACAGCCACCTTTTCTCGATCGACGACGCGATCAAACCGGGCGCGCGCGTGACGATGAGCCAGAAGATCGGCGTGCTCGGCAAAGAGGGTGGCAGCGGCGGCTGGGCGCATTTGCATTTCGGCATCGTGAGCCGGCAGCCTTCGGGCAAGTGGGGCACGCAGGAGGCGTATGCCTTCGCTTGGGAGGCGTACGTGCGGGAGCACCGCCCGAAGATCATCGCCGTGGCGCGGCCGCATCACGTCGCGTGGACGGGCGAGCCGGTGACGCTCGACGGTTCACGGTCGTGGAGCCCGGCGGGGCAAGTGTCGCGCTTCGAGTGGACGTTCACCGATGGCACGACCGCCCGCGGGGAGAAGATCGAACGCCGCTATGCGAAGCCCGGCACCTACAGCGAGGTGCTCAAGGTGACCGGACCCGACGGGGCGGTCGCTTACGATTTCGCCGTCGTGCAGGTGCTCGACCGGGCCGCGAGCGGAAAACTGCCTCCGTCAATTCAGGCCGCATACGCGCCTTCGCTGGCGATCAAGGCGGGCGAGCCGGTGACTTTCAAGGTGCGGACCTTCCGCACCACGCACGGCGAGGAGACGTGGAACTTTGGCGACGGCTCGGCGCCGGTGAAGGTCAAATCGGACGGCAACGTGAAGTCGCTGAACAAGGATGGTTTCGCCGTGACGACCCCATCGCTTCGCGAAACCCGGCCACTACCTCGTGCGCGTCGAGCGCCGCAACGAGCGCGACGAGGCGGCGATCACGCACCTCAGCGTCGAGGTCGGGCCTTGAGCTGGGAACGCCGAGCTCCAGCTCGGCCTGGGCGCGGTCAATGCCGGGCTGGAGCCCGGCGCTCCCAGGGGAGGCTCATTTCCCGCGCCGCACCCGTTCCTTTTCCGCCTCACGATCCTCGTCGAAGCGCGCCTTCTCGCTGTTGAGCTGCACGCGGATCTTCTCCACGTCTTCGAACTTCTGCGCGGACAGGGCCTCTTCGAGTTGCTTCTGCAGGAAGATCTCCCGCTCGGCCAGCTTGCCCTTGTACACGCGGTCGATCTCGGCGAGCCGGGCTTTCTTCTCCGCGGTCAGCGGCGTGCGGGCCGAAGGGTCGGATTTGTCGAGACGCTCCATCGCGAGTTCGTAGGCGCTTTTCATGGGTCGGAGCTTGCCCACGGATCACACGGAAGACACGGAAAATGTAGGAGCGGCTTTACGCCGCGACGGACTTTCGGAACCACGTCGGTCGTGGGGTGAGCCGCTCCTACAGGTACTCCAGGCCGAATCCGAGTGTCAGCCCAACGACGACCACGGGTGGCCACCAGCCGCCGTGTTTCGCGCTCCAGTTCGAGGCGTAGCCGGCGAGCAGCGTGCCGATCAGGGTGGCGAGCGAAACGGGACCGACCCAGCCGGCGACGAAACGCGCCGGCATGAAGGCGCCGGGCCACTCGACGCTGAGACGCACGACTTGCTCGATCAGCCAGAGCACAAGCGCGGCGGCGTGATTGCAGACGATCACCCCGCCCTCGAACCCGATCAAGCCGCAGACGAGCGACGCGAACCCGCCGACCGTGACGATCATCGCGCCGGGGATCAGGAGCAGATTGGTAAGAAGCGAGCCGGGGGTGAGGAGCTGGAAATACTGCACGCCGGTGAGCAGGCTGGCGGGCATCGTGGCGAGACCGATCGCGAGCGACGGAACCGTGAGCCGCCAGGCGTTCGCGACGACCCGCTGCCACGGGCGCCACGCGGGCCGGGGCAGCTCCCGCCAGGGCGACCACCGCTCGAGCCAGGCGTCACTGAGCGGCAGACCGAGCGTGAGCAGCGCCAAGACGATGGTGTAGCTCATCAGAAAGCTCGCGCTGAAAACCTGCAGCGGGGAGACGAGCAGAACCACGAAGGCCGAGAGCACGAGCGCGGCGAGGACGTTGGCGGGTTGCCGGAGGACCAGCGCCGCCTGGACGAACACTGCCATCGCAAAGGCCCGCACGGCCGAGGCGGATGCGCCGGTGGTTTCGACGAAGATCCACAGCAGCGCGGCGCCGATCAGGAAGCGCGGCCAGGTGGGCAGCCGAGCGAGCAGGAGCAGCGCCTGCAGAGCACCGGCAATCACGCCGATGTTGAGCCCGCTGATGGCGAACAAGTGCATGGTCCCGCTTTGCATGAACAGGGCGTGTTGTTCGTCGCTCAGCTCGCGGGTGGCGCCGAGCATCATGGCGCGCAACAGGCCGGCGAGGGTGGGGCGTTTTTCTTCGATGCCCTGGCCCAGCACGGCGGAGAAGAACGAGGCGAGTTGCGCATACGCCCGCTGCGGGGCAGGCGCGGGGTGGATTTCGCCGAGGACGCGGCCCCGGGTCAGGCGAAACGTCATGCCGGCGCCGGCGAGAAAGCCGTCGAAGGTCTCCAGCGGCGGGTTCTCCGGCAGCGCGACCAGCACGCCGACGGTGGACAACACCGTGCCGCGAATCGGCGGCGCCTGGCTCTCCGGCAGCTGCAACGAGAAGTACAGTCGTTGGCCGACGAGTTCGCGCAGATGCGGATCGGTGCCGGCGACCGTGCCGAGGCCCGCCGCTCGGCGCGCGTCGCCGGGCGCGAACACGCGATCAACCCGCAGGACCAACTGCGCCTCCCGGGCGGGCAGCGAATCCCAGACGTCGAGACGCACGCGGTGCAACGGGTGGCTCGCCAGTCCGGCCAGCAGCATGGTCAGGCCGAGGGCCGGCGCCCACGCGCTGTGCGACCGACGGACGCTCCAGAGCCCGATGCCTCCACAGCCGAGCGCCAGCAGAAGCGGGAGCAGGATGAAACGACTGCCGGTAACCTTGGCCAGGACCAGCCCGGCAATGAACGGCAGTACGAGCCAGAGCAACGGGGCGCGGTGGCCGAGACTGCGGCTGGGCATGGCGGCAGTCTCGAACGAAGGCGGCCGCGGCGAAAAGGGGAGGAAAAGCGAAATCGGGGTACGGCAGCTGGGGACGGCCGCGCTCCCAGGGGGGAATTTTCTCCGCTTCTGCCGCGGGCTCGGCTAGTGACCTCGGGTTCAGCCATGCCCAACGACGAGCAATCCGATCTTTTCGGCGCCGAGCCGCCCCAGCAGTCCGCCGAGGCGGCGACCGGGGTGGGAGGCTCGCGTCGCGAGACGCAGCCGTTGGCGGCCCGGATGCGGCCGCGGCGGCTCGCGGAGGTGGTCGGGCAGGAACACATTCTCAAGGCCGGCAGCCTGCTGCCGCGGCTCGTCGCGCAGAATCGTTTCGGCTCGCTGCTGTTCTACGGGCCGCCCGGGTGCGGGAAGACGAGCATCGCCGAAGCGATCGCGCGGGAAACCAACAGCCGCTTCGTGCGCGTGAACGCGGTCATGTCGAACGTGGCTGAGCTGCGGCAGATCCTCGCCACCGCGCGCCAGCGGCCCGAGGCGGCGACGATCCTGTTCATCGACGAGTTGCACCGGTTCAACAAATCGCAGCAGGACCTGCTGCTCCCGGACGTCGAGGAAGGCAACGTCCGGCTCATCGGCGCTACCACCCACAACCCCGGCTTCTACGTCAACCCGCCGCTGCTCTCGCGCAGTCACCTGTTCCGGCTCGAGCCTTTGTCGACCGAGGCAGTGGTCAAGGTGCTGAAGGATGCGTTGGCGGATGCCGAACGCGGCCTGGGCGGACGGGGTGTCACTGCGGGCGACAAGGTGCTTGCCGATCTCGCCCTGATATGCGGCGGGGACCTGCGGCGGGCGCTGAACTCGCTCGAGGTGCTCGCGTTGGGACTGCCTGAGCAGGGCGTGATCACCGAGGCGGAACTCGAGGTGTTCGCGCGCGAGCGGCGGATTCGTTACGATGCCGACGAGGACGAGCACTACGACACGATCTCCGCCTTCATCAAGAGCTGCCGCGGCGGCGATC
>JBEIHL010000227.1:0-5909 GCA_040381375.1 Opitutaceae bacterium | reverse complement strand
GACGCGATTTCAAGGTGGAGCAGCCTGTCCCCAGGCTGCTTTTCGTGTTACAGAATCCATCCTTGTTTCGCAGCCCCATGAAGCAGCGTGGGGACACGCTGCTCCACCTACGCGACCCCCTCCTCGATTTCCTCGTTGGAAAACACCACTTGTACATCGTCATTCTCCTCGAGCGTCTCGTGCAGCTTCTCGATCGAGACGGCGACATGGCGCTCGGTCACGGGCACGGTCGTGAGCGGGATATAGGCGATTTCGGCACTGTCGGTTTTGATGCCCTTCTGCTCGAGCGCCTGGGCGACCTTGTCGAAGGCGTGGATGTCGCAGCGCACTTCGAAGCCCTGTTCGCTGGCAATGATGTCGTCGGCGCCGGCCTCGAGCGCGATCTCCATGAGCGCATCCTCCGCGATCCGTTCCCGGGCGATCAAAAACTGGCCCGCATGGAGAAACTGAAACGCCACCGCGCCGGACGCCGCCAGGTTGCCGCCGTGCTTGGCAAACGCCGAGCGCACATCCTGCGCGGTTCGAGTCTTGTTGTCGGTCATCGCCTTCACGACGAATGCGACGCCGCCCGGGCCGTAGCCTTCGTATGTGATTTCCTCGTATACCACGCCCGGCAGCTCCCCCGTGCCTTTCTTGATCGCGCGATCAACGTTGTCGGCGGGCATGTTGGCGTCGCGCGCCTTGATCACCAGCGTGCGCAGCCGCGCGTTGCCGTCCGGATCACCGCCGCCGGACTTCGCCGCAAGCGTGATGTCGCGCGAGAGCCGGGAAAATACCTTGCCCCGGCGCGAGTCAGTGACCGCCTTCAGTCGTTTGACCTTGGACCACTTGTTGTGACCAGCCATCGGAGCGGGAAAGTAGCGGGTAGTGGGTAGCGAGTAGAGGAAACGCTGAGGGCGCGGAACGCGTTCAGGGCACGCTCATCCGAAATGCCCGCTACCCGCTACTCGCTACTCATTACTTTTTCTTCCCCGGCGTCACGTTCTTCATCGCTTTCCCGCCGGATGCCGGCGCGGCGGGCGTCTCCTCGGGATCCTTCATGCGGTTGATCACGAGTTGCTGACCGATCGAGAACAGGCCGTTGACGAATGAATACAGGGAGAGCGCCGCGGGGAATGTATAGCAGAAAAGCGTGAAGATATAGGGCATGATCTTCATCATCTTCATCTGCATGTTGTCGACCGAAGGCGACGGGGTGAGGTGCATCTGCACGACCATCGTCGCGCCCATGAGCAGCGGCATGATGTTCAGGGGCAGGACGCCGAACAGCACGGCGATGGTGTCGGTCGAGGCGAGATCCGGCGCCCAGAGGAACGGCGAAAAACGCAGCTCGGCCGTGCTCTGGAGCATCGTGAAGAAACCCATGAAGAACGGGATCGTGAGCAGGATCGGGAAGCATCCGCCGACCGGATTGATCTTCCGTGCCTTGAACAACTCCATCGTCGCCTGCTGCTGCTTATGGGGGTTGTCCTTGTGCTTCTCGCGGATGGCCTGGAGTTCCGGCTGCAGTTTCGCCATGCGCTTGGCGGAGCGCGAAGCCGCCAGCGTGAACGGGATGAAAATCGTCTTCAGGATCAGCGTCGTCAGGATGATCGCGATGCCCCAGTTGCCGGCCCAGCCATGGATCCACGTCATCAGGGTGAGCAGGATCTGGCTGAAAAACTTAAAGAAGCCGAAGTCCATGATCTTGTCCTGGTCGGACTTGAACACGTTGGTGTTGGCCAGCCGGCGGTATTCCTTCGGGCCCACGTAGAGCGAGCCCGCGAGCTTCGCCTCGCCCTTTGGCTCCATGCCCTTGAGATCGAACTGCGCCGCTCCGGTGATGCCGTAGGCGTTGTGCGCATCATCCGGCAGTGCCGTGAACAGCTTCACCCGCTTTGTGATCAGGCCGGTGGCCGGCTCGTCGCCGGTCAGGATGCTGACGAAAAACTTGTTCTTTACGGCGGCCCACGCGATCGGTCCACCGCTGGCGATGAACGGCCGCGAGGTGTGCGCTCCGATACCGAGAAATCCGCTGCTCGATTCGAGATCCGAGCGCGGGATGAAGGTCTGGTCACCGCTGTTGGAGAGCCCGGTCTTCAGCATCAGTCCGTCATCGCTGGCATTGCTGGGGGCGGCCGTGCCGAGCGAGAGCGCGACCCGCATCGGCTGCAGGGTCTGATCGGTCAAATTGCGAAACGTCGTTTCGTGGCGAACCTGGTACGGGTCGGTGTTCTCGCCCTTGGAAGGCGACAGCACATAGCGGCGCGTAACCTCGAGGCGGTTGTCGATCACCGCGCGATAAACGACCTCGGTGTCGGAGTAGGAGACGCGCCGAAAGCGCGTGTTGCGGTCGAGCCCGGGCAGATCGACGAATGCGAGAATCGGGTCGGCGCGCTGCTCGTTGAAGACGTAGGGCGAGGTGCTCTTCAGTTCCTTGTCGTATTTCTTCAGCGCGACCTCCCGCAGGGCGCCACCGAAGTCGCTGAACCGGGCTTCGACAAAATCGTTGCTGAGGGTGGTGACGTTGGCATCGGCCGCGTCCTGGCTCATGGCGGCGAACGCTGCGTTCACCGGGTTGGCTGCCGGGATCGGGGCGGCCGCATCAGGGGTCGCGCCGGCCGGAGCGGGCGCCGTGGCCGTGGGCGTGCCCGGGGCGGCCGTTTCGGGCGCGGAACCCGCGGGTGGCGGGGTTGGGCGCGGGGCGAAATAGATGATGGCGAACGCGGCGAGCAGGAGCAGGACGCCGATGGTGGTGTTCTTCTTGTCCATTACAGAGTGGGGAAATGGGTCAGGTGGCGGCGCGCTCGCAGCGCGGCCGGGCCCGGCGCGGGGGCACGGGATCGAAGCCGCCCGGATGCAGCGGCGTGCATTTCACCAGGCGGATCGCCGCCAGCCCGACGCCGCTCACGGCACCATGCGTCCGAATTGCATCCGCGGCATAGTGTGAGCACGTCGGCGAAAAGCGGCACCCGCAGGCCCCGGCCGTGAGAACGGGCAGCAGCGGCGAAAGAGTGCGTTGGTAAACCCGGATCAGACCCACCAGCACGACGGCGGGTAAGCGGAGCGGCGCCAGCAGGAGGGTGCGCCAGAACGGCGTGGGATTCTCCTTCTTCATGACGCGGTGACCGGAACGATTTGGCGGCAACCGTCGACGAAACGTTTCTCCAACTCGGGCAACGGCCAGTTCGCGGAGGCCTCGCGGGCGATCAGGAGCAGGTCGCAGTTCGCGGGCACGTGTTTCTGGTGGAGCCGAAATACCTCGCGCAGCCGGCGCTTGGCCCGGTTGCGCTGGACCGCGGCGCCGACGGCCTTGCCCGAAGCGATCACGCAGACCCGTGGCTCGGCAGGGACGGGGCCGGCGCCCGTCACGTTGTCACGTTGTTTCCACCACAGCGTGAACGCCCGGCAGTCCACCCGGCGCCCCTGTTCGCGCACCGCCCGGATTTCGAGCGGTCGGCGGAGGTGTTGCCCAGCGTGGAAGCGCATGATCCGTCCGGAGGGGCGTGATGAACTCCACGGACGGACACTCGCGGCTGCAGGAACAGCAATCAGACGACGGTCAGGCGTTTGCGGCCCTTGAGGCGGCGAGCCCTGATGACCTTGCGACCACTCTTGGTGGCCATCCGGGCACGATAACCAATCTTGCGGGCGCGCTTTTTGCGGTGCGGGCGGAATGTGGGCTTCATGATCTTTAGAGAAAAAGAGGGTCAGAGGTGTCGCAGCGGACGGGGGGTGTCAAGGGTGGGGTTTTCGCCCCTAAATCGGGCCTGATCGGGTGCCGCTGAACCGAAAGGGTGTGCCGGTTACAGGTTGCAGCAACGCGGTCGGCTTCCTGCCGTGGAGGCCACGGCTATAAGCGCCGGCCGAGTGAGTAACCTGTAACGGGCACACCCCACCGGTTTCCCTCGCTGGAAGGGCATGCGACCGAGTGAAAGTTCAGGAGCGGCCGGAGATTTTGGTCCGCATGGTCCAGCAGGACGAAAGCAGGAGCAGGCCGAGGCCTGCGTAGGCGAGTCCATGGCTGGTTTGCGGGCCGAGTTTGCCTGCCACCAGCCCCACGGTTCCGCTCACCGCGAGCACGGCGGGCGCGAAAACCCGCTGGGAGATGGCGCGGCAGGCTTTGACCACGAAAACGCTCATCAACGGCAGCAGCAGCGCTCAGAGGGTCCAGTGATGCCACGTAAAGTCGCCCAGCCCGACCAAACTCGCGGCGCCGCAGAAGGCCACGTAACAGACCGGACACTTCGGCAGCAACAGAGTGTGATTAAAGGGTCAGGTTTTAAGGTTTTAGGTCCGAGCCGTACTTTCCGGTTTGAAACACTTAAAGCCTGACCCCTTCGCTGCACTGCGCCGGCGGCTACGGAATGCGCAGGATCCGGCCGGGGGTGAAGCTGCCCTGGTCGGGCAGAACATCCCGGTTGGCGGCGACGATCTCGGACCAGCGAGATGTCGTGCCGTAGTGGATACGGGAGATCGACGCGAGCGTCTCGCCGGGACTGATCCGGTGCGTCCGGGCGGGCGGGGCCGGGTTGACGGTCGCGGTGGCGGCCACCTTTTCCGCTGCGGCCGGGCGGGCGCGCGTGGGTGACGCGCGCACGGGCGAGGCCGTGGCCGGGGCTGACGGTCGTGACGGCGGGGAGGGGGAGGCGACCGGCACACTGGCGGCCGGGCCGGACGGCACCTTGGCGGCGAGCGCCGTTGAGAGTGCGCGCAGGTCGGCGCTTTCGCGCGCGAGCTGGCTGTTGGCGCGGAGCGTGGCCGCGAGCCGGCCCTCGGACTCGGCGAGCGTGGTCACGACGCGGTAGAACTCGTCGCGCGAAACGGAGTTCGCGGCGAGCGCGGCCTGCTCGGCTTCGCGCTGCCGCAGGCGCGTCTCGAGCGACTGTGCGGTGGCGGCCGACTGTTCGCGGAGCGCGGCGAGCTGGCTGGCGGATTCGCCGAGGGCGGAGCGGAGCGCGGCGGCCTCCTCGGTCCGGGCGGATTCGCTGCGGCCGAGGGCTGCGCCCGCATGGTCGAGCGCAGATTCGAGCCGGCTGATA
Source organism: Opitutaceae bacterium (assembly GCA_040381375.1). GTDB lineage: Bacteria > Verrucomicrobiota > Verrucomicrobiia > Opitutales > Opitutaceae > ER46. The sequence goes on along the minus strand of JBEIHL010000227.1, from coordinate 888 downwards.
TCGCCGCGGGCGGTGACGAGCTGCTGTTCGAGGGTGGTGAGCTGTCGCGCGCTGGTCTCGGCCACCGTCGACGCGCGGCTCGCGGCGGCGGCCAGCTCGGCCGTGAGGACGGATTTCTCCGCCTCGAGCTGGCGCAGCCGGACTTCAAATTCCCGGGTGGAAGCGACGGACTGGTCGCGCAGCGCCTGCACCTGCGACTCCGCCCGGGCGTGGCTCCCGGCGGTTTCGTGCTGGCGAACGGTCAGTGCTTCGAGGTCCGCCTGACTCCGGGCGAAAGCGACGCCGGTGGTGGCGAGCTGTTGCTCGAGCGCCGTGACACGACGCGCGGATTCTTCGGCCGTGGCGGAAGAACGCGCGGTGACGGCGGCAATCCGCCTTTCTAGATCCGAGACCTGCCCCTCGCGGGCCGCGAGGGCGTCATTGGCGCGTTGCGCCGCGGCCCGGTGGTCGGCGGCGAGGGCGGACTTCTCGGCTTCGAGTTCGCGGGTGCGGGCTTCAAAGACGCGGGCGGCCAGCAGTTGCCCGCGCAACGTGGCGGACTCCCTGGCGGCGCTGCCGCCGGCCTCGCGCGCGTCCGCGAGTTCGCGCCGTACGGTGGCGAGCGCGTCCTCGGCGGTGTGCAGCTGTCGGGTGCGGCCGTCGGAGTCACGGGCGGCGGCGGCGAGGCGTTCGCGCAACGTGGCCGATTCCGCGGCGGCCTCGACGAACTGCCGGCGGGCCTCGGCCGAGTCGCGGCGGGCGGCGTCGAGCTCGGCGGGCGAGACGCGCGGGGCCGACTCGGCGGCGGCGAGGGCGGTTTGCAGGCGGGCGATTTCCTCGCGGCGCGCGGCGGACTCGCGCTCGGCGCCGGCGAGTTTTACGGCGAGCGCGGTCGAGTCGCGGAGGCGG